>JAISAW010000065.1 GCA_031266515.1 Eubacteriales Family XIII. Incertae Sedis bacterium | reverse complement strand
TTTATGCGCATGGCACGGGCGCAGGGCGCTTTTTATATTTTGCACCAAAACGAAGGCTTGTACGACTAAATGCGGCCGGCTCCCCCATGGGGGAGTATGGCAGGGATACCCCCCCCCCGCGATGAAGCCCCGGTGGCGCCATTAAATGGGCCACAGGCGGGGGCGGGACTTAACACAACCCTTCGCTCTCCGCAGGGGCGCATTTACTATGGCAATCGACCCCTGTACGGAAATGCTTCCGGTTTGATATACTTCGTTTGTCAAACAACTCATTTAGTATTATACTGTATATAAATGGGTCATTTTGACTGCGCGAAGCTGTGGTTTGCAAGGAGAAAACATTGATAGTCACGAAAGAAACCGATTATGCTATCAGGGCGCTGAGGACGCTCAGTGACGGACAGAAAAAAACGCTCAACGAAATCTGCGAAACCGAGTTGGTTCCGAAACAGTTCGGCTACAAGCTGATGAAGAAGCTGGCAAACGAAGGCTTTGTCAAAATCACGAGAGGCAAGCAGGGCGGATACACTTTGGGAAACCTTGGAGACAGGACGCTCCTCGATATAACACAGGCCACCGGCTCATCAAGCAAGATCGCCCACTGTATGACGGACGACTACGCCTGCGAATACAGGACGCTCCATAACGGCAGGAAATGCCACGTCCACAGCGAGCTCACCAAGCTCCAGGAATCCATCGACGACAGGATGAGAGGCATGAACCTGTTCGAACTTATATCGGCGAAATAGGCCCCGGCTTCTCAGATCCGCAACGGCAGGCACTCCGTTTTTGGCTGCGCTCTGTTTGCAGGGTATGCCTCGGAAAAGGCTATCAGCAAAGAGTCTGGAAATAGTCGCCGCGGACAAACAATATTTGGCGATAATCCATCCGAAATTATGATATCCTCTATTTGACGACCGGCGCGAAAGCGGCGGAAGAAGCTGTTAGGGTTTGTCGAACAATGACATGTGAAAAATTGCATGTTATTGTTTGATAAGTCATCGGAGAACATGAACCGCAGGAGGTGTCTGTGCTATGGTTACGCTTATCGTAGGGAAAGCAGGATCCGGAAAAACCAAAACCATGATAGATTTGGCCAACGCGAGGGCCGGGACCACTAAAGGCAGTCTGATCTTTATCAATAAGAACGACCGCCTTATGTATGACCTGGCCCATAAAATCCGCGTGGTATGCATCGATGATTTTGATATAACAAACAGTGACGAGTACCGGGGCTTTCTCTACGGTATCATCAGTTCCGACCACGATATAGACGCTATTTATATCGACAGCATCATGAAACACACGGATATCAATCTCTCGGATATCCCGGCTTTCATCGATACGGTGGCAGCGGCAAGCGAGAAGCATGACATAGAGTTTGTCGTCAGCATCAGCGCAGAGCCCGAAGACCTTGGCGGACTGAAGAAGTACAATATGATACACGCGGACGCCTGCTGAAAAAGGGCGGGCGTGTGCGCTATATGGCTATTATGGGGCTGTCAAAGACGCTTGTATCGGCCGCCTCTGTGATATCTATCGGGTATTCCCCGGAAAAACAGGCCTTGCAGATATCCACACCGGCCTCTGACATGATGCGCGTCAGCGATTCGTGCGAGAGATAAGCTACTGAGTCGGCGCTGATAAAGTCCGCAAGCTCTGCTTCGCTTCGGCCCACGGCTATCAGCTTGTCCTGGTCCGGCACATCCACGCCGAAATAGCAGGGATAGCGAAACGGAGGCGCAGACGACCTGAAGTGGACTTCCTTTGCACCCGCGTCGCGAAGGGCTTCGACTATCATTTTCGATGTCGTGCCGCGCACTATGCTGTCGTCTATGAGGATCACCCTCTTGCCGTTGACGTTGGCCCTAAGAGGGTTCAGCTTCATCCTTACGTCCCTTTCCCTCCTCCCCTGGGTGGGCTGTATGAAGGTGCGCCCTATATATCTGTTTTTGACAAGGCCTGTGATGTTTGGAAGCCCGGATTCGTCCGAGTAGCCCTGCGCGGCCGAAAGCCCGGAGTCGGGCACAGCGACCACTATATCCGCATCGGCCGGTTTTTCCCGTGCGAGCACCTTGCCCATTTCACGTCTTGCGTAGTCCACCCCCACTCCCTGTATGATGCTGTCGGGCCTTGAGAAATAGATATATTCAAAGCTGCAGAGCGAACGGCTTACGGTAAGCCCCGAATCCATGGAGGCCAGTACGCCGTCCTCCACGATGACTATCTCGCCCGGTTCGACATGCCGGATGAAATCCGCGCCGATCGCGTCAATGGCGCAGGATTCGGACGCGAAGACATACCCTCTTTCATGCCTTCCTATACAGAGCGGCCTGAACCCGTTCGGGTCGCGGGCTGCTATCATCTTGCGCGGGCTCATCGCGACAAGGGAGTACGCCCCCTTGATGATCCCCATGGCTTTTTTCACTGCTTCCTCTATCGAGGCACTCCCTATCCTCTCTCGGACGATGGTATAGGCTATGATCTCGCTATCGCTGTTCGTATGGAAGATGCCGCCGTTCATCTCTATCTCTTTCCGGAGGGTGGCGGCGTTTACGAGGTTGCCGTTGTGCGCCAGGGCCAGGTTTCCCTTGATGTGGCTGACCGCTATCGGCTGGGCATTTTCAAGGTTTGACCCTCCGGTGGTGCCGTAGCGCACATGGCCTATTGCGGATGACCCATTCAGCCTCAATACGGTTTTTTCGTCAAAGACATCCTGGAGCAGGCCCTGGCCTTTTTTACAGGTGATGACCCCTCCGTTGTTCGCCGCTATGCCGCAGGCTTCCTGCCCTCTGTGCTGCAGGGAAAACAGCCCTCTGTAAGTGATGGCCGCCGCATCCGGATCGCCGGTTGGCGCCACAGTGTCCCCGGCAATGCCGAAGACCCCGCACTCTTCGTGCAGGCCTTTGCCCGGCAAAAGAATGCCATGCCCCTTCCCCTGATCTCCGGTTTCCTCGAGGTACTCCATGGCTATTTGCTTTTCCCTTCGTATTTCCGCTTTATCGCCGCTTGTGTGAATTCCCTGAAAAGGGGATGGGCCCTGTTCGGGCGGCTCTTGAACTCGGGGTGGTACTGCACTCCGACAAAAAATCCGTTCCCCGGGATCTCGACTGCTTCTACGAGCCTTCCGTCAGGCGATTTGCCCGATATCGCCATGCCTTTTTCCTCGAAAATATCCCTGTAGTCGTTGTTGAATTCGTATCTGTGCCTGTGCCTTTCGCTGATCTCATCCTTGCCGTATGCCAGGCTCATGATGCTGCCGGGTTTGATGACGCAGGGGCAGGCACCCAGCCGCATGGTGCCGCCTTTGGGGATATTGCCGTGCTGGTCAGCCATGAGGGCGATCACCGGGTGTGGAGAGGCTTCGTCAAATTCGGTCGAATTGGCACCTTCAAAACCGCAGACATTTTTTGCGAACTCTATCACCGATACCTGCATGCCGAGGCAGATGCCGAAATATGGCACGTTGTTCTCTCGCGCGTACTTCGCGGCCTCCACCATGCCGGGGATGCCTCTCTCCCCAAAGCCTCCCGGGACGAGTATGCCGTCGCAGTCTGAAAGGATGCCCTCTGCGGTCTCTACCGTCACCTTTTCCGACGCGATCCATTTGATGTTGACAGCCGCGCCTGTCTCATAGCCTGCGTGTTCAAGAGCGTGGTTGATGGAGTAGTACGCATCGTGGAGTTTCGTATATTTGCCGACGAGGCCTATCGTGATCTCTTTGTCCCTTGCCTTCGCCATCTCAAGCATATGCTTCCACTCGGTGAGGTCCGGAGGGCCGGCTTCGATACCGAGGCGGTCGAGCACTATGCGGCTGAAATGCTGGCTTTCAAACATCAGAGGTGCCTCGTAAAGCAGGTCTATGTTGCTGCTCTCAATTACGCTCTCATGGGTCACATTGCCAAACAGGGATATCTTTCTCTTGATGTCGTCGCCCACGTGGCCATCGCATCTGATGACGATGATGTCCGGGAATATGCCGAGCGACTGCAGCTCCCTGACAGAATGTTGGGTCGGTTTGCTCTTGTATTCGTGTGATGCGTACAGGTAAGGCACGAGGGTCACATGGATGAAGACGCAATTTTCGCGGCCGACCTCGATCGAAAACTGCCTTATCGCTTCAAGGAAAGGCAGGCTCTCTATATCGCCTGTCGTGCCGCCGACCTCGGTTATCACGACATCCGCATCAGCAGATTCCGCTGCCGACAGGATGAAGCCTTTTATCTCGTTCGTGATGTGGGGGATGACCTGTATGGTCTGCCCGAGGTACGCGCCTTCGCGTTCTTTGTTCAACACGCTCCAGTAGACTTTGCCCGTCGTGAGGTTCGAATATTTATTCAGGTTTTCGTCGATAAAGCGCTCGTAATGCCCCAGATCCAGATCCGTCTCCGCCCCATCCTCAGTCACGAACACTTCACCGTGCTCTGTCGGGTTCATAGTCCCGGGATCTACATTGATATAAGGGTCGAACTTCTGCGCGATCACCTTAAGCCCGCAATCCTTCAACAGCCTGCCCAGGGATGAGGCAGTGACGCCTTTCCCGAGCCCTGATACCACGCCGCCAGTAACAAATACAAATTTAGTCATACCCCTGCTCCAGTCCTCTCGATTTCCTGCAATAAAGGTGCCACGCAAAGTCGCACAAAAAGGAAAGAAACCGAGCCTTTGATCAGGCCGGTCTCTTTTGTTTACTCGTTTTTAGACGGTTATTGCTTGCATCCTCTTATTTCGAAATCACTTTGTTATTTCGTACGGCTTATTATACAAGAGGCGGACGGGAGTTTCAAGAATAAGTTGGAAAATAGCTCCCGGCTCCTTGCCCGCTCCTGGCCCGGTCCTGTCTAGTACCTTCCTTTCAGCAGTTCTTCCGCCTCTTCGCGGGTGATGTCTCCCGAATTGGCCGCCGCCATGATCTGTACATTTTTATCCCGCAGCTTGTATTTGGCAAAAATGGGCAGCGAAACCAGTGCGCCCACCACTGGAGAGAGTATGAACAGCACCCAGATGGCGCTGATGGCTGAAGGGGGCTGCACTGCGCCTTCACCCGATATGAACCCGAACGCGCCGAGGATAAACATCGCTATGGCTGCCGGCACTGCGTTCATGAATTTGAAGACAAAGGTCTGGATAGAGTAGGCTGTGCCTTGCAGCCGCTTGCCTGTGAGGTACTCCCCGTACTCCACGAAATCCCCCGTAAGCTGCAGCTGCAGGATGAGCTGCACACCGAAGAATATGCTGCGGATGCCCATAAGCACGATGAAGATGGTAAAGTTTTCGTATCCGGCAAAATAGCATACGAAGCTCATCACAGTCTGGCCGATGATGCCGACCATAAGCAGGTGAAACTTGTCAAAGCGCTTGGTCAGTTGAGGCATCAGCACGCCTATCGCCAGCGACGGCAGTGCGAGGAAGAGCGATATTATCGTCACCATGCTGAGATCGCCGAGGCAGTTGACGGCGAAGTAGGTGGTGACGGCGTTCGTCATGCTTGTAACCGAACATACCATGATGCCCAGGAACCCGATGCGCAGGTACTTGTTGTCCTTTACGTATTGCAACATGCTTTTCAGCGTGACTTTCTCCTCGTCCTTGTTGATATAGCGTTCTCTGGCGAAGCGGCTCATAAAGTACATCATGAAAGCCGAGACGGCAGCCACGATGAGTGCCGTGAAAAACGGGCCGATGGCAGGGTAAAGCTGCGGTACCGCCACCGCCACCACGACCATGGCAATGGTGCTCAGCACAGCATTTCGCGACATGATGTTGATGCGTTCGTGCACCTGGTCGGTCACGGCGGAAGTCATGGCGAAGATGGGTACGTCGCACATGGTATAAGCCACGTCGAACAGCAGGTAAGCCACAAAAGACCAGGCTATTTTCCACCCGGTGGACAAGCTGCTCGGAATGGCAAACATCAGCAGCACGGTGAGCGGCAGCATTATATTCGATGCCCTCAAAAATGGAAGGAATTTACCCGACTTCAAGTTGGTCCTATCCAGGATGACGCCAAATATCGGGTCGTTCACAGCGTCCCATACGCGGGCGATCAGGAATATCGTGCCTGCTGCATAGGCTGAGATACCTCTGTCGGTCAAATACAGCGGCAAGAAGCCGGCTGCAAACGTATTGATGATGCCTTGCCCCGCCATGAAGAGCGCGAAGCTCCATCGCTCGATACCGTTGGTACGGAAGATTCTCTTTCCCATGGTTTTCTTCTCCTCTCCTGTCATTCAGCGGCCCGAGGGCCCGCAAACATTTGCCTGAACTCTGTCACCGTCGCCCGTCTCTGTGGCGTCGCTTCATCGTACCGCACACCTTCGCAGCCTATGCTGCGTAACGCAACGGCCAGAGCCGGATTTGAGAATAGCTGTGTTTCAAGGGCACGCCCTTTGGCCACATCTTCGCCGCTGTACATGGCATTTCCGGTCATCCGCATTTCCTCGGTGTCAAGCGAGGGGTGGGACACGAAAAAGTACTGGCCGTCCGGCAGGGCTTTCAGGGCCTCCATGATTTCGGTTGGCTCCGCTTGCAAATTTTCAAAGCCCGGCGGCAGATTGTAGTAATACATATGGTCGATGAGGCCTTTCTTTTTCGCGAAGTCCGCCATTGCCTCATCCATCCCCTCCACGAACATCTCCGGGAACATGTGGGAATCGACGTACTTTATGTCAAAGCCCACGGTGTGCAGTTTTTCCAGCTGGGCGTCCACTTCCCGCATGATGGTTTCCACCGCAGGCCTGGTCTTTTCAAAAATCGCGGGGTCGGCTAAAAAATACCCTTTTTCATCCACAAGCCCGCTTTTTTCGTCCAGCGGCAGGACGGGTGCCCATTTCACCCTGTCCCATTCGGCGTTCAAGGTGGTGTGCATACCGAAGCATAGCTCTTTGCGGCCCGCAAGCGATTCGGCCGCTTGCTCTGCGAAGCTGCCTGGCGCCATGACGGAAACATTTTTCATGAATCCCGCCTGTGTCACGGCGTTGATAGCCTGGTTGGCGCTGATACTGCTGCCGAGGTCGTCGCAGCGTGTGACGAAAGTTATCCTGGCCAAGTGAAATTCCTCCTCCCCTAAAATTGCCGCTTGAAAAATTCGAGGATGGGCAGGATATTTTGCGGCTCCAAATACTCCGGCCCGGCACCTGCGTGAGGTGCCCCTTCCAATATGTCCAGCACGAGGTTGTCCTGTGTGGCGTTGCCTGTTTCGAACAGCAGCCCGTGAAAGCTGACAACGTCTCGGTAGTCGATTGCAGGGTCAAGCGTCCCGCTCTGGAGATAAAACGGCGGGATCGTTTCCCCGATATAGCTCTCTGCGCTGGCGGCAGTCATTTTGTCCGCTGCGCGCGAGGGAAAGCTGCCGAAGTATTTTTTGCACATATACGTAAGCAGGATCCGGATCAAAAATGACGTTCGGTTTTCCCGTACTGCGTCCCGCACCATGTCAAAGCTCAGGAGAGGGCACAGCGCGGCGACTGCGCGCACGGCATAGGGGGCGTTTTCATTATGGCCTTTCAGCCCTGTGACCGAAACGAGGTTTCCGCCCGCTGACGTGCCGTAAAGGCACAGCCTGTCCGCATCGAGCCCCCACTCTGCCGCATGCGATTTGATGTGCAGGATGGCGTCTATGAGGTCGTTTTCCGCAGCGGGGTATTTGCTTTCAGGGGCAAGCCGGTAGTTGGCCGAAATCAGGGCAAAGCCTTCCTGCAGGGCAAAGAAGCCGGGATACATATGCCAGTCCCGTTTGTCCATATGAGTGAAGCCGCCGCCGTGTACGATTACCACGGCAGGGAGAAGGCCTTCGGGCCTTGTCTCGGGGTAGTACAGGTCGTACTTCTGCAGACGGTGGCTGCCGTAGCTGATGTCGAGCTGTTTGTCTTTGATCCAGTCGATCCTGGGGACAGGGATCTTTGGGCCCATGTCGATCCATTCCGGGACGAACTTTGTTTTTCTGATAGGTGGTGCCGCCATTACGATTTCTCCTTCCCTGGGGTCCGGACCCCATCAAAACTGTCTCGGCCGCCCGGCAGTCCTGGCTTGTTGCTTGAGCTGCCGCTGTGCCCATTCGCCAAAATCACCACGGCTTCGTACGGTGCCAGGCGGGATTCCGCCATGTAGGCGCTGTCTGCGCAGTTTGTCAGCAACAGCCTGGCGTTTTCGCCCTGCAGGCCGTCTGGCGGGGCGAAGTCCAGAGCCTGAGCAGTAAAGTTGCAGCATACAAAGAGTATCTCCCCGTCAAGTATCCGCGTGTAGGCAAAAACCCGAGAGTCCTCCTGGGCATACGGTACGAAGTCCCCGTATACCACTATCGGATGCATGTGCCTGAGGCGGGTGAGCTCTTTGTAGAAACTCAGTACGGAGCCTTTGCGGTGCAGCTGCTCTTCGGCATTGATCTCCGTATGGTTCGGGTTGATATCCATCCACGGGGCCGCCTGAGTGAACCCGGCACCCGGGGAAGCATCCCACTGTATCGGGGTACGGGCATTGTCGCGGCTTTTCAGGCTGATGTAGCGAAGCATATCGTCTTTTGCTATATCGCCGTCCAGGACGTAGTGCCTGTAGGCATTCCGGCTCTCGCCGTCCCTCAGTTGTTCCGGGCGGGTGAAGCGCATATTGGTCATGCCCAGCTCTTCGCCCTGATATATGAAAGGGGAGCCTTGCATCATGTGCAGGCAGGCCGCCAGCATTTTTGCCGAAGCCTCTCTGTACTCGCCCTCGTCCCCGAGCCGTGAGAGCATGCGGGGCTGGTCGTGATTGTTCCAAAACAATGCGTTCCAGCCGCTGTGCGCAAGGCCCTGCTGCCATTTCGCCATCACGTTTTTGAGCCTCAGCAGGGGAATGGTGCGGTCGTTCCACTTGAAAGTCTCTCCGCCGTCCAGATCCATGTGTTCGAACTGGAATACCATATCGAGTTCGTCGCCGCTCGGGTTTGTGAGTTGGCGGGCGTCTTCCAGCGTTGTAGCCGAAGCCTCTCCCACTGTCATGACATCGTGGCCTGACAGTGCTTCCTTCCGCATCTCCCTCAGGTACTCATGGACTTTTGGGTTGGCGGCGACGCGCTCACGGGGGTCGAAGTATCCGCTCGCCCCCACCGGTCCGTCCGAAAAGTCGTCGGGTTTTGCTATCAGGCTGATGACGTCCATGCGGAAGCCGTCCACGCCTTTTGCCAGCCAGCGGCGCATCATGGCGTAGATATCCTGCCTCAACAGAGGGTTTTCCCAGTTCAGTTCGGGCTGCCAGGGCGAAAACAGGTGCAGGTAATACTGGCCGCTTTTTTCGTCGAGCGTCCAGGCACTGCCTCCAAACAGCGCGCCCCAGTTGTTTGGTGGCCTGCCGCCCGGTGCCGGGTCTCTCCATATATAATAGTCGCGTTTGGGATCATTTTTGCCCGAGCGGGCTGATTTGAACCATGGGTGTTCGATCGAAGTGTGGTTGACGACCAGGTCGATGATGAGCCGGAGGCCTCTCGCATGGGTTTCGGCAAGGAGTCGTTCAAAGTCCTCCATATCGCCGTAGCGAGGGTCAATCGCCTCATAATCGCTTATATCGTACCCGTTGTCGTGCCCGGGGCTTGGGTAAATGGGGGAAAGCCAGAGCACATCCGCCCCGAGATCCGCAAGGTAGTCTAATTTGCCTATGATGCCGGGAAGGTCGCCCACGCCATCGCCATTGCCGTCGCAAAAGCTCTGAGGGTATATCTGATAAACGACGCTTTCCTTCCACCACTTCCGCTCATCCATGCCAAGTCTCCTTCCAACCCGCAAAAGCGCCCTGCACTCCGGCGGATCCACAGCACAATGATAAGTAAAGCAGCGCAGGGTGTATTTCAATATTTAAAGATACGTGTCAGGATTTTAATGAGTTTTTAATCGGGGAGGAATCCTCCCCGCGCCCCTCCGGCCGTGAGTTCGATATAAACAAAGAATCGCCGAAACTTTTACGTTTCGACGATTCTCATGGTCGGAGTGGTGAGATTCGAACTCACTCCCTCGCGGCGCTCTCCGTAGGGGGCGCGGCCCCCTCCCGGCGGACTACGCAGCCTTCGGCTGCTACGTCCTGTCACCCCCGGAGAAGTGGTCCGCAGCTCGCTTTCGCTCGCGGCTCCTATACGGGGAGGAATCCTCCCCGCGCCCCTCCGGCCGTGAGTTCGATATAAACAAAGAATCGCCGAAACTTTTACGTTTCGACGATTCTCATGGTCGGAGTGGTGAGATTCGAACTCACGACCCCTTGACCCCCAGTCAAGTACGCTAACCAAACTGCGCTACACCCCGACAGGCGAAGAGCATTATATTAGAAAGGGGAGCGTTTCGCAAGGGCGCGCTTTATCCAATCCATCTGATCAAAAGACCAAAAGACCGGCGCAAAGTGTAAAGGTCAGTGCAACGGGCGAAAGGCAAAGCCATTGCACTGACCGTTACACTTTGCGATTAACTATCAGTTGCCGCCCAGGCGGGTGACCAGGCTTTCGTGCGTCAGCTTTGCGTAGCAAATCAGGGGTGCGCAGGCGCAGATCAAAAGCAAGGGGATGAGGAAAAGGACGGACGGCAGCGCGGTAAAACTCTGATTGAAAAACCATATCCCCCCTGCGATCATCTGCACGATCAGAATGCTCAGCCCGAGTCCTGCAGTCAGCGTGAGGAACGCGGTCAGAGCTGTGTAGCAGGCACCTTCAAAGAACAGCATATGCCGCAGCTGCTTTCCGGTCATGCCGACGCTTTGCAGCACAGCCAATTCGCGGCGGCGGGCTATGACTGAAGTCGCGATCGCATTGATGAAATTCAATATGCCTGTGAGTGCAAGAATGAACGACATGACGCCGCCGAGTGTGAGATAAGTGGCCTGCAAGCCTGCAAAGTCGGCTTTGAGCGTTTCGCGGGAGACGTAGTCAAGTGCGGGATTTGTCTGCGCTATGTATGCCGCAAGCCACGATTCCGTCTCTGCCAGCTTTCCGTCCGCTGCGTTGAAAAGAGCCGTCATCGCATTCTGCCCGCCGAAGAAATCAAGAAATACGTTGTCCGCGAGCACGACTTCCTGGCCGGGAACCATGAAGTGCCGCGCTGAGATACTGTAAGGGTATTCTTCAATGGAAGCTATCACCTCAAATGAACGGCTTTCGCCATTAGCGCTGGTCAGGATAATCTCATCCCCGACGTCATAGACCTGCCCGCGGCCCGGGAACGGCGCAACGACAGCCGCGTAGTTTCCTGACGACAATTTCCCGTAGTCATAATAAAAGCCTTCACTGTCGCGATAGAAGTTTTCAAACGCACCCCTTCCAACTCCGTATATCTGGGTGGGGAGACGCCGCTCTGTCAGGCAACTCTCAAGCGAAGGCAGCGCCACCTTATAATCGCGTTCCAATTCCGAACGCATGGCCTCCGCAATCCGGCTAAAATTCTCATAAGCCTGTTCCGGCAGAGGATGCATCATATCTTCCTGATAGTAGACTTCAGCGAATTCGGTTATTCCGCGCGACGCGAGTTCATTGGCAAAGCCAGGAGGGACTATCCCGTAGCTGGTTTCGCTCGTCCCGATAGAACGGAGCAATGACCTGTCCGCAACTATAAAGTCGCTGATAATGGAATCTGACACATAAGCGTCCAAGTCAAAGCCCTGCACTACGCTGACCGTGCTGTTCAGGAGAATCAATGAAAGAGAAAGCGAGAGCACGATGACGGCAAGCTTGCGTTTTTCACGCGTGACGTTTGTCCACGCCATGGACAGCGGCGTGACTTTCCGCGTCCTTTTCGCTCTACGGCCGCCCGCCGCGTCTGCGCCTGAATACCTGACAGCTTCCACCGGCGACACACGCGCCGCTATCTTGCCGGGCTTCCGGCACCCGATAAACACGGTGATAAGGCTGAACGCCGACGCAAAGACGAAGACCAGTGGATTTGCTGTAGCAGCAGGGATTTCATCGGCAAGAGTCGTCACACCAAGCACGACCGGCACTAAGCGCACGCCGGCGATATAACCCGCGAGCAAACCGAGGGGGATCCCCGCCGCCGAGAGAAAAAGCGCCTGCCTGCGGACAATTTTGCGAATCTGCCGCCCGGTTGTGCCTAAAGTCTTCAGCAAGCCGTAAAAATGGATATCTGAGGTCACGGAAATAGCGAAGATCGAATATATTATCAAGTATCCTGACAGCAGGATCAGCACGAGAACCAATGACAGGACGGCAATCGCTGATGGATCTGTGAGAACGTCTATTATCATGGAAATCCAATTCTCGCCCTGGTTCACTTCGCCCAGCATATGCCGAATGGCCGCGAGCATATTCCCGCCTATTGTAAACACACTCGTGAACATCATGGCGGTGAGAGCTATGGCGGCGACGGTTATAACGTTTCGCGCCGCGTGCGCTTTCAGAAATCGCGTCGTCAGTTTGCGGATTGTACCGCCGCTTGCAACCTTCATCTTATCTCGACGCTGCCTTCAGTCGGGCGGTCAAGCCCTCCGAGCAGGTGAAGGAGCGTGGATTTGCCGCTTCCCGAACTGCCGACAATGGAAACGAACTCGCCTGACTCCACGGCGAAGTCGATCCCGTCGATCGCTTTTACGACCGTATCCGTGCCGTAATGTTTTTTCAAATTGCCAGTGCTGAGAACGATCATCATTCTGTCCTTTCGATCCGGCGGCTGCACAAAAATGCAATAAAGCTGTACTCCCTTTCCCGCATTATAGAGCGCGGTTCTTTCGAACTTCTTTCTCGAACCTTACACTTTTGAAAGAAATAATTCGACTCGATTTTTGAAATGAGGCTTTCATCATATGAACCGGCCCGGAACGTGCCGTCGAGAGCCTCGTCAAGCATTTCGTCCAGTGTTTTCAGCAGCCTGCCGCAGCGCATGCTTTTTCACCATCCTTCATATGCCAGCCCTTTGTGCCAGCCTCGTATGCGCCAGTCCCGCATGCACTTCACATGCTTTGCGGATAAAGCAAGAACCGTTGAATTTTCAACGGTTCTTGGGTCGTGCGTGGTGCGGATAAGAGGACTCGAACCTCCATGAGTTTCCTCACACGGACCTGAACCGTGCGCGTCTGCCAGTTCCGCCATATCCGCATATGAAGCGGCCCTGTATGCGGCTACGCCGCATTAGAACCGCTCCATTATATTTCCTTCTCAAACGAATTTCAAGTATCCCCGCGCGTTTTTTCAAATCCGCGGGAACAGAGCCTGCCTACCTGTACATCAGGAGGAAGAAAACCACTGTGTCGATGATGAAGAGCGGGATCAGGAACCTGCCGGACCAGCCCATGTAGCCGAAAAAGCTCGGCATCTTCACATCGTTTTCTTCCGCTATCGACCTCACCATGAAGTTCGGGGCATTCCCTATATAGGTATTGGCACCCATGAACACCGCGCCTGCAGATATAGCTATGAGCATCGCAGGGGCTATGGTCCCGACAGCAGTCTCAAGCCCGTCAATGCCAAGCGAGCCCGCAGTGGTCATGAACACGAGATAGGTCGGGGCATTGTCAAGGAAGCTCGACAGCGCGCCGGAAGCCCAGAAGAACTGCCAGTTTTGCGTCAGCCCGAGATCCCCTCCACGCGCGTTCAGTATCGCGAGGGCCGGTATCATCGTCAGGAATATGCCAGTGAACAGGCAGGCGACTTCCTGGATCGGCCCCCAGGTGAAATGGTTTGCTTCGTGAAGCCCTTTTTTCGTCGTCTTGATGGAGAGCAGCCCCGCGACCAGGATGATGGCTATTTGGATCACATTCGCCATTTCAAGCTCAAGCCCATAGGGAAGCGGCACAGCCATCTCGGCGATCACTTCGACGGACTGGAGCACTCCGGAAAGTATCACTGCGCCCACGATCATAAGCAGGAAAATCAGGTTGTGCGCCCCTTCTATCCTGATCTTTTCTTTTTCGCCCGTATCCGGCGTACGCCCTGCGGCAATCTCTTTCCTGTAGTACCTGTTGTCGATGAGGTAGTAAACGAGCAGCAGTATCACCACATTCAGCGCCATCAGCGGGAACAGCCTCATCGTCCAGAAGAAGGGAACCCCTCGGAGGAAGCCCAGGAAGAGCGGAGGGTCGCCGATAGGCGTCAGGCTTCCGCCGATGTTCGATACGAGGAAGATGAAAAATATGACGCTGTGGGCTTTTTTCTCCCGCCATTTGTTCGCCCGGAGAAGCGGCCTTATCATCACCATTGACGCGCCAGTCGTCCCGATCCAGCTTGCGAGCAGCGTGCCCACGAGAAGCAGGGCCACATTCACCTTCGGGGAGCCCGACAGCGAGCCTTTCAGCACCAGGCCGCCGGCGACCGCGAACAGGCCCCAGAGCAGCACTATGAACGGCAGGTAGTCGAGGACCATCATTTCCACGAACTCGAAACCGGCGTACTGCGGGCCTATGATGAGCGCGAATGGCACCAGGAAAATGAGCGACCATGCTATGGCCACTTTGAACAGGTTTTTCTCCCACCAGTGAGGCCTCACCAGAGGGATGATGGCTATCGAGAGAAGCATCCCCACGAACGGGACACAGCTCCAGAACGGAAGGATATAGCCGAGTTCCTCCGCCTCTTCATGGGTGACCTCCATCCCGAGCAACGCGGGTATCAGCAGCAGCACGATAAGCACCACCACAACGACGGGCATTGTCAGATTTGATTTTGATTTCAAGATAAATTCCTCCGCCGGCGGCACGGGCATCGCGTCATCGCCGCCAACCACAAACAACTATAACTACTATAACCACGCGAACTACGCGAAGATTTCTCGCTTATTCTTACACATACGGCGCATACTTTCAATAAAGTCCTAAGGACTTGTCAAACAAAAACATGTGATAATTCCGCGCCGCAATTTCGCCGGCAGGCAAGGCAGCCGCGAGCGAAGCGAGTCTCATCCTAAGCGAAGGAAGGAGGCATACTGGGCGGTATGGCGACTGACGACAACGCGCCTTTGGCGCTCCTACGCTCACTCCGTTCGCTTCGCTGTCCGTTTTGCCAGCCGAAGCAAAGCTTCGGGGCAAAAAGGCAACGCTGCATGGCGGTGAAAGGGCAAGTGGAAAATCGCATGTTATTGTTTGACAAGTCCTAAAGCTCCCAAAATCCTGTCGACAGGGAGGCCTATGACATTTTCCACGCTCCCGTCTATTTTTCGCACATGACGCCCCCAACTGCTCTGAATGGCGTAAGAGCCCGATTTGTCGTACGGCTGCTCGCTTCGCACGTACTCAAGGATCTCATCGTCGCTGTAATCGCCAAAAGCCACATCTGTGCTGTCGTAAAATTTCTCTCCGCCCACAACGCGATACGTCGGCCTGTGGCCTGTACCGGAACCCGCCTGTCTTCCTTCCTGTCTTCTCATCTCTATGAGGCTCACCCCGCTTATGACAGTATGTATGCCGTTTGCCAGCGCCCTCAGTATCCGAAGGGCGTCCGCTTCGTCGCGCGGCTTTTCGATGATCTCGCCGCGGAAGACTATGGTGTCCACCCCGACCACCATCAGCCTGTCGACCCCTGACAGCTCCGTCTCGTGCCTGTCCGCCCCGATCTCGCCTGCTACCGCAGAGGCTTTCAGATCCGCGAGGTACACCGCCGTTTCCTCAGGAGACAGCTTCGCGCCTTCCGGCAGCTTTTCTTCCGCATTTGACGGGATTATCAAAGGGTAGATACCGCGGGATGCGAAAATCTCCTTCCTCCGCGGCGAAGCTGAGGCAAGTACCAGCATTAAGCTTTCTTTTCTGATTTGGTCATCCCCAAGCATACCTTACTCCATATGGCCCCATCCTTCATAAGGGGACCTCTAAAAACCCCTGCCGCACGCCTTTGCCGAGTATTTTGCCACGCTTCTTCGGTAAAAATACTCAAAATACCGCCAGTATTCCTGCGTTTTTTGCCTATGAATCGCGGCAAACTTCACGGCAAATTCGCACAACATTGATTTTTAGAGGTCCCCATAACTATCTGTTCGAACTTCAGGTTCGTCACATTTTTTTATTGATGGCCGGATAGCTGTGGCACCGACACATTCTATCACCCATTCTGATGATAATGTCGTCCAATTTTCCATATTCCCAAAAACAGCCGTCCCTTTCCGCTGCAATAAAAAGCCGGGCTGCTACCACCCGGCTTTTTATAAAAAAAGGAGACAATGAGACTAACCCGTGAAAGCCTAATCACCCTTCTTCAGGAATACCGGTATATCAAACCTGGAGGCTTCCTCTCTCGAATCGGAAGAAGAGAAAAGGTCGTCGTCCTCGCCCATCGACGTATATTCGGTGTATTCTTCGTCATCGGGCAGTCCCTCTTCGTCTGCGTCAAGATCCGGTATCTCCGGCTCGTCCTGGCCGCTTGCAGTGTTTTCAAATGAAATTGACATATCGCGCTGGCCTTTGAGGCCGGCCTTCGCGCTCTTGTTCGGGATCGCGTCGCCCACGGTCAGGACGGCACCTGGCGTCCTTACGGTGGAGCCGTCAAAGCCCGTAGCGATGACTGTTATCACTATCTCGTCCCCGAGGGATTCGTCTATGGTCATGCCTATGCGGACATCGGCGTCCGGAGAGGCTTCCTGTTCTATGATATCGGCGGCTTCCGAGAATTCCAGCATTCCCAGGTTTGAGTTGCCGGCTATCCTCAGGAGTATATGCTGGGCACCGGCCACTGTCGTATCGAGCAGCGGACTGTGTATCGCAGTCTTCACCGCGTCCTTTACCCTCTTCTCGCCGGAGCCGCGCCCTATGCCCATGTGGGCTATGCCCTGGCCAGCCATCACCGACTTCACATCCGCGAAATCGACATTGATGAAGCCCGCGCCCGTTATGATCTCGGCTATGCCCTGTACGCCGTCCTTCAGGACTTCGTCAGCCATGTTGAAGGCCTCGATCATAGTGGTTTTCTCATTGCTGAGGAGAAGCAGTTTGTCGTTTGGTATCACGACCAGCGAATCCACGTACTGCTTCATATATGCTTCGCCCTGGTCGGCGTATATCTTCCTCTTTTTGCCTTCGAACGAAAACGGCCTTGTGACGATGCCGATAGTGAGGATGCCCAGCTCCTGAGCTATCTTTGCCACGACAGGCGCCGCGCCTGTACCGGTGCCGCCACCCATCCCCGCAGTGATGAACAGCATATCGGCGCCACGTATCGCGTTGTCGATCTCCTGCTGGTTTTCCTGGGCTGCGAGAAGCCCTATTTCAGGGTTCCCTCCGGCACCCAGGCCTCCGGTGACCTTTTCGCCTATTGCTATCCTGATCTCCGCGTTGGACTTCTCCAGGTCCTGCTTGTCCGTATTGACGACGACATACTGGACGCCCTTGACGCCAGACTCTATCATTCTATTAACAGCATTGCCGCCGGCACCGCCGACGCCTACCACCACTATATTTGCGCTGCTGCGTTCATTTTTTCCGAAAAGGATACCATTATGCGACATATTTTACATTCCTCCTTGGCACATAGCTGTTGTGAGTATAACATAATACTTGAAATTGCAACACACCCATATCATTTGGTGACTATTCAACCATACTTGACTTGCCTTTTTTCCGAATAGCACACACTTTCGAACAGAACCCGTGCTCACGTACCGCCAGGTACGCTCCGCGCGGAACCTGTTCAAAAGCACGTACTCTTCGAAAAAAAATCCGGCGCATGGCTGAATAGTTACGACCATTGTGACTATTTACCCGCTGATCTCCGGCCTGAACGAACATGTGCCGTCCTTCGCGACGATGACCTGCCCCCGCATCACACCCTTTGCAAGCAGGTCGTATACGACAGCCCTCACGGATTTCATCTCCTTCTTGATCTCTCCCATGCTTCCCGTCACCGTCAGGGTGTCGAGCACATAACCCTTCATCCCGCTTTTGCTGACATCGATCTTTTTGAAATAGAAATCCTGCGTGGCTACGTTCTGGACCAACTCCAGGGTTTCCCGGAACAGCTTGTCCTCTTTGACGCTGACCACCTCGCCCACCTTGGGGCCTTCGAGCGTCAAGCCCTCGGCCACGGGGATGGAGACCGCGTCCTCAGTCACCCTGAGCACCACCCTGTCCGCGGATATCACGACATTTTTTTCCTTGTAGCCAAGGCTCAAATCCTCGCTTCGCTCTTCAACCGTTATCTCTATGGTCCCCGGCAGCTTACGGCTGATATCAGCATCCTTCACGTAAGGGTCCTTTTTCAAGGCTTTCTCTCCCCCAAAGGTCTTCGCTTTGAAGAGATTGCCGCCTTTCCTTATGCCGGATGCTTCTATCACCTGTTCGGCTGTAAAGCGGGAATTGCCTGTCACCGTGATGTTGTCTATATCGAAATAGCTTGTCATCGCGGCCTTGTACAGCCCGAAAGCCACCAGGCCCGCCACAAGGGTTTTCAGGATGTAGTGTTTTTTCTTTCTCTTCTTCTTCGGCCTGGATCCGTAGCCATCGCCGTCGTCATAGTCTTCGTCGTCGTAATCGTAGCCATCGTCATAGTAATCATCGTCTTCGCCGTCTTCATAATAATAATCGCCGCCGTAGCCTTTGTCCCCGGCAAACCTCCTGGTCTCGCTCACATCTTCGGATCCGATGTAATATTCCAGGTCGTCCGCGATGATGTCGCCTATCCCAAACCTGTCTTCAGCGCCCTCGCGGCTTTCGTCCTGGTCCTCATGCGAATACCTGTAGCCGGAGTGGGCGCTGTATGCGCCGCCCGCATAGCCCTCGCCTTCACGGCCATCCTCATACAAGCCTTCGTTTTCGTCGTACTCGCCGAGGCCGATGCGGCTCCTGCGGCGCGCCGGATGAGACGACGAGATGTCGCCTGCAAGGCCGTAGGATCTTTTTTTCCCTTTTTTCTTTTTGCCTTTATTTTTCGTAAATCGCATCGAATATCCTGTCGGCTGCATCCCTCACGGCGTACTGAGCCGCGAGCCTGCCCATTTCCGTCAACTTCCCTTCAGCCTCCACAAGCTTTTTGATTTCCGCCGCGAGCCCGCCGCCTGCGATATTTTTTTCGTCCATCAGTACCGCAGCGCCCCTGTCAGATAGTGTGAGCGCGTTGTAGTATTGGTGGTTTCCAGTGACGTTCGGGGAAGGGATCAATATCGAAGCCCGGCCCAGCACCCCTATCTCAGCCACGGTGAGGGCACCGGCCCTGGACACTATGATGTCCGCCGCCGCCATGTATCTATAGATTGATTCCGTATAGTCGATCACTTTCGTGAAGGCCGTCTTTTCATCGCCCAGAAGGGATATTTGCTCTTCTGTCCCGGCATACGACCTCTTGCCGGTGATGACGGAAAAGCAGTAGCCCGGAGAAGCGCCGAGAATATCCACGGTCTCGACAGCGGCGGCGTTCAGCGCGTCAGCGCCCTGGCTGCCGCCAAAGATCAATACAGATTTGCGGTCCGCAGGCATCCCCAGGCCTTCCTTCGCAAGCTCCTTGTCTGTTTTGAGAAAGGCGTCCCTTACAGGGTTCCCGCTCACGATGACTTTTGACGGATCCTTGAAATGGGGCACTGACTCCTCGAAGGCCACGAAGACCTTGTCCGCATACCTCTCCGCCAGCCTGTTTGCCAGCCCTGGGAGCACATTCTGCTCATGCAGATAGGCGCGTATGCCCATCTTTTTCGCCAGCCTTATCACAGGCCCGCAGACGTAGCCTCCCGTGCCTATGACTATATCCGGCCTGAAATCGTCAAAAATCCATCTGACCTGGGCCGACGACATCACCAGGTCGCTGATCGTCGCGATATTCTTCAGCAGGCTCTTTCTATAAAAACCCCTGATGTTGATGGATGTCTGCCGGAATCCCGCCCTCTCAATGATGCCGAGCTTCACTTCCTTTTTCGCAGTCACGAAAAGTATCTCAGCCGACTTGTCGCGCCGCCTTATCCTGTCGGCGATGGCAAGGGCCGGGTAGATATGGCCGCCGGTGGCGCTGCTCGCCAAAAGGACCCTCATGCCGCTTCCTCCATGCCACGAGCCTTGCGCGGTCCGCCTTTGCGTTTTTTCTTCTTCGTCTTTTTCTTCACGGGGTCGGTATCCGACAGCCTGAGCATCACTCCCATCATAAACAAGAAAAACACCATAGCGTTTCCGCCGTAGCTTATGAAAGGCAGTATGACCCCGGTGGGCGGAAACACGGATGTCACCACCGCGATATTGAGTATGATCTGAAGCGAAAACAGCGTCGTGACGCCCGCCCCGACGAGCATCGAGTATCTGTCCCTGGCCCTCATCGTGATGAGCGCACACCTCCATATGAGCACTGTAAAAGCGGCTATCAAAAACAGGCAGCCTATGAACCCTGTCTCTTCGCCTATGATCGCGAATATGAAATCGTTGTTCGCCTCAGGCAGCCAGAGGGCTTTCTGTACGCTGCCGCCAAGCCCGACGCCTTTGAGCCCTCCGCTGCCGAGCGCGAGCAAGCCCTGTACCACCTGGTAGGATTCGCCCTGCGCGTCCGCAAAGGGGTCGAGAAGGGCCATGATGCGGCTCATATGCTCCCCCCCTGACGAGAACACCTTGTAAGCTATCCCGGCGGCACCAAAAAGGCAAAACCCGAAAAGATACACCGGCTTGACGCCTGCGATAAACATCAGCACGACAGCCGTGATGGCGATGATGCCCGCCGTGGAGAGGTTCGGCTGCTTGTAGATGAGCACGAAGACCACCGTAACGATGACGGCGGGAGTGGCAAACCCCTTGCCGAAGGATCTCACGTCTTTCACATGTATGCTGTAATAGTGCGCAAAGCAAAGGATGAGTGCGGGTTTCACCAATTCCCCTGGCATGAATGTGTGGCTGCCTACGCCTATCCAGCGGTTCGCACCGTTGATGTTGACCCCGAGCGGGGTGAAGACCAGGACGAGGCATACCAAAGCCGCTATCATGAGCAACGGCGCGAGAGCGCGGATCCTGTCCTTTGGGACAATCGCGACGACAATCATCAGGGCATACCCGACGGCGGACCAGAACCCCGCCTTCAGAAGAAATGGATACGGCCCTTTCTCGTTGTCGATCGTGCCGTAGTAGCTCGCGCTGAAAATCATGACCACCCCGAAGATGACCAGTATGGTCACTGTGATCAACAGTATCGCGTCTATCCTCCATCTACCGATCTTTATCACGGTCCGCTCCTCGCAGCTCCTCCACCCTCTTCTTGAAATCCTTGCCTCTCTCTTCGAAATTCGCGTACATATCCCAACTGGCGCAGGCCGGGGAAAGCAGGATGGTATCCCCATCCCTCGAGTTTTCAAAACCGAGCCTCACAGCCTCGCCCATGTTTCGCACCACATCTATATTTTCGATACCTGCCTTCACTGCGGCGGCTCTCATCTTTTCCGCCGTCGCGCCGAGAAGGAGCAGCCTTTTCACCCTTCCTTTTGCGACAGCCATCAAAGCGTCAAACCTGGCGTTCTTGTCATAGCCGCCGGCTATGAGGATGATGCTTTCCCCCATGGCCTCCAGCGCCTTGATGGATGCGTCTGGGTTCGTGCCTTTGCTGTCATTTACGAAACGGACACCCTCTATGGAACCCACTAGCTCAAGCCTGTGCTCCACGCCTTTGAACAGCCTCAGGCTTTTGGCTATGGCAGAGGCGTCGATGCCTGCGGCAAATCCGATGCCTGCGGCGGCCAGCGCGTTTTCGAGGTTGTGGGTGCCCGGTATGCGCACTTCGGATGCACCGAGAAGGGAGCTACGCTTGCCTTTGCGGTCAGCAATGACTATCTCTCCGCCTCTTACAAAAATCCCCTTGCGAAGTTCCCTGCTGCTGCTGAACGGTATCAGCGAAGCCCCGCTGCCTTCTGCGACTTTCACTACTGCGGGGTCATCCGCGTTGTACACGAAAAAGTCATTTCTCTTCTGATTGGCAGTGATATTCGCTTTTGCCGCCAGATACGCTTTCATGGTCCTGTGCCTGTCCATATGGTCCGGGGTGAGGTTCAAAAAAGCGGCTATCTTCGGGCGGAACCGGGGTGCCGTTTCGAGCTGGAAACTGCTCACTTCCGTCACGAGCCAGGTATCGTCGTCCGCCTTGAGGGCCTTTGTGATAACAGGCTTGCCTATGTTCCCAACGATTTCGGCGCGTCTGCCGGAGCGTTTGAAGATGTCTCCTGTCAAGGCCGTAGTGGTCGTCTTGCCGTTGGTCCCTGTGATGGCGATGAACGCCCCCTTGCCCATAAGGTAGGCAAGCTCCAGCTCCCCGACCACACGGGCACCTGAAGCGGCAGCCTTCTTTGCCACAGGGTCGGAGGGAGGCACGCCCGGAGACATGACCACCATGTCCCACTTGCCTCCGCCCGGATTCCTGCCGTTGAGGTAAGTATCGCTCCCGATGTTTGAGACCCTCTTAAAAAACCTGGGATCCTCCCACTCTATGTCGCGGCTGTCGTAAACAGCAGGCGAAGCGCCCGCACTCACAAGCGCGTCATAGGCAGCCTTTCCCGAAAGCCCCAGCCCCATCACAAGCACCTTTTTTCCTCTTACTTCAAACATAAATCTTCTCCTGACACCATTAATCCATCCCATTCATTAAGGACTTGTCCTGATTTATAACTATACCCATCCCCCTACATCTGTGCGAGCATCGCAACGGAGGCCCCGCCGCAGAGCAGGATGGTGACCGCCGCAAAGACGCCCACCACTTTCACTTCACTCCAGCCCCCCAATTCGAAATGATGGTGCAGCGGCGCCATCCTGAATATCCTCTTGCCGTGCCTCAGCTTATAGCTGCCCACCTGCAGTATATCCGACAATGCTTCCATCACGAATATGGCCCCGGCTATCGGAAGCAGCAATTCAGTCCTCGTAAAAATCGCCGCCGTGGCAAGCCCTCCGCCCAGGGCGAGAGAGCCTGTGTCCCCCATGAATATCTTCGCCGGATGGCGGTTGAATATGAGGAAGCCGAGGCAGGCACCGCCTACCGCCGCGAAAAACAGCGCATCGGCCAGGTCTCTCCTGTCAATGCCGACCATGGACGCATCCATCTTCATCACGGTCAACTGAAAACTCAAAAAAACGAAGACGGGGTAAAACAAGGCGATCGTCGCGCTGACCGATGAAGCAAGGCCGTCAAGGCCGTCTGTCAAATTGACAGCATTGACCATCGCCACGGTGATGAACACTATGTAGACGATCATCCCGTAGCCAAGGTCTGCGTTTTTCCACGCAAAGGGGATGATGATCGTCGTCCCGTTTTCTGTCGTCAGCACGAAATACAGAGCCATGATAAGGGCTATGAGCACCTGCAGAAGCAGCTTGTGGCGCGCGCGGAACCCCATGTTTCGCTTATTCGCGATTTTTTGATAGTCGTCGACGAAGCCGAGCAGCGCAAACGCCAGGGTGACCGACAGGCATATCATCAGGTCAGCCTGTATGCCCTGCATAGCCATGATACAGACGGTGCCTGCTACTATGCCAAAGACCAGGGCGATCCCTCCCATCGTAGGTGTCCCTCTTTTTTTCTGATGCTGCTCAGGGGCGTCCTCATATATAGGCTGGGTGTTTTTGAAGCGCACCAGAGCGGGGATGAGCAGGGCCGTGGCAATGGCAGTCACAGCAAAAGCGACCCCGAAGGGAAGTATGATCGCCAATGCCAAATTTGATTCTATACTCATGCCCATGGCCGTTTTCCCGTTTCCTTTATCCCTGAAGCAGGGCTCTCACTACTTCGTACATCTTCAGCGAGTTGGAACCTTTTACGAAAATCACATCGTTTTCTTTCCTGGTCTCCCGCAAGTACTTTATCAGCCCCGTCTTGTCGGTAAACCTCATGGCTTTCGTGCCGCCCGGCGTCTGCTCTGCCCCATCGGCGATGGAGATGGCCTTGCTTCCGTAAGTGACGACGAGATCCACGCCGAGCCCGGCAGCAAACCTGCCGATTTCCGAATGCAGATCCGGCGACCTGTCGCCAAGCTCGTTCATATCGGCAAGCACTGCGATGCTTCGCCTGCCCCCCGCGACTTCCGCGAGATAGGCAAGGCCGTTTTTCATGCTCGCCGGGCTGGCGTTGTACGTATCATCGATGATCAGGCCAGCCCCGCTTTGGATCGGCTGCATCCTGTGTGCAGCGGACTTCATGTCCCTGAGCGCCAGCGCAGCCGCATTGAGCTCTATGTCGATACAGGCAGACGCCGCTGCGGCAAGCCCCACAGACAAAGGCACATGGCCGCCGGGGGTAGCGAGGATAAACCGCTCGGTCTCCTCTTCATTTTCCACTGTAAAAGAGATGCGCCCGTCTGCATCGTAATGCGGCGGCCTCACCTGATAGTCACCATATGCGGCATCGGAGTGCCCGGTAGCCACAGTGATAAGCCTG
Organism: Eubacteriales Family XIII. Incertae Sedis bacterium; assembly: GCA_031266515.1. Lineage (GTDB taxonomy): Bacteria > Bacillota > Clostridia > Peptostreptococcales > Anaerovoracaceae > JAISAW01. The sequence goes on along the minus strand of JAISAW010000065.1, from coordinate 30,263 downwards.
AAGCCTGCATTGTCGGCCATTTCCCCTGCGAAAGCCACGGTATCCCTGTCGTCCCCACCGACCACAAGGATGTTGTCCTCTCCGAAAAACGCGGCTATATCCATTTTTTCCTTCAGGATGCCATCGTCGCTGTCAAAAAACTCTCTGTGGGAAAGCCCGACATTGGTGATGACGCCTATTTCCGGCCTTGCTATATCGGCAAGCCTCTTTATTTCCCCGGGGGCGCTCATCCCCATCTCGAGGACGAGGATCTCCGTGTCCTCCGGCATCGCGAGTATCGTCTTTGGGACCCCTATCTGGTTGTTGAAATTCCCTTCCGTATATGAGGTGGTGTACACGGTCCCCGCTATATGGGCCACCATGTCTTTCAGAGTGGTCTTGCCTACGCTGCCCGTGACCGCCACTATGACGGGGTCTACCACGCCACGGTAGTACGCAGCCAGGTCCTGATAGGCCCTCAGTGTATCTTCGACCAGGATGAAAGCCCCTTTGAAACCCTCATCCAAGGCGCTTTCGTCGGATATGACAAACAGCGCCGCGCCCTTTTTCGCCGCATCGGAAATGAACCTGTGCCCGTCTTCGTCCCCCGAAGTAAGCGCGAAAAAAACTTCGTCGGCGTTCAGTACGCGGGAATCCGTCGAGGCCCCGCTCACGGACAAAGTGTCGGTGGGGACATGCCCTCTTGCTTTCAACGTCCCGCCTACGGCCTTTTCTATCTCTCTTGCAAACAGTTTTTTCATAGTCATCCCATCCGCCAGCCGTCAGCTCCTGTAAAGAAATACCGTGCCGCCGACAATCGCTTTGCTCCCCGGCTTCGGGTATTGGTCGATCACTTGATAGTCTTCTTCCGCGCCGCCGTTTTGCGCGTTGGCTTTGAACCCTGCATTGTCCAAAATGATGGCCGCTTCGCTGTACAGTTTGCCGGTGACGTCCGGGACGGCCTTCTCCCTGCTCGCAATGCTCTGCAGCTCTTCCTCCGTATATGTCGGCTTGACATTGAGGTATCTGAGGGTTTCCGTCGCTATTTTGTTCGTTGCAGGCCCGGCGGCGGCTATGCCGTATTTGGTCGTTTTCGGATTGTCCGCGATCACGAGGACAACGAACTTCGGATCCTCTATAGGCGCGACGAGCACCATTGACCCGATGACCTGCCCCGACTCGTAGGTATCGCCCACCAGCTTCTGTGTGGTGCCGGTTTTGATCCCTATGTTGTACCCGTCTATATGGCCGGATCTGCTCTGTGACCCATCGCTCGTGGCTACATACTCCATGATGCTTCTCACTTCCGCAGCCGTAGCTTCGGAAAGCACCTGCCTCTTTATCTTCGTCGGGAATTTTTCCACGACATTGCCGTCGGAGTCAGCAAGGCCCACGGCAATCCGGGGTTCCATGAGCTTGCCGTCATTCGCTATGGCAGACACTGCGGTAATCATCTGAAGCGGAGTGATGGAAAGCCCCTGCCCAAACGACATCGTGGCGAGGCCGACCGGCCCGGGATTTGTCTGGATCAGCGGCTCGGCTTCACCGGGCAGTTTGACGCCGGTGCTCTCTGTGATTCCGAAGAGTTCGAGGTATCTGTAATAGTTCTCGAAGCCCATCTTTTGCACGATCTGTATCATAGCGGGGTTGCATGAGTTTTTGACCGCTTCGGCAATCGTCTGGTTCCCGTGGGATTTCGGATAGTCCCAGCACCTTATGAAACGGTCATAGACGTCAATGCCGCCGCTGCAGTAATAGTGGTCTTCCTCAGGCTTTGCCGAGCCTACCTCTATCGCAGACGAAACCGTCACGAGCTTGAACACTGAGCCGGGGTCGTAGACGTCAGACACCAGTGGATTTTTCCACATGTTGCTCAAGTATTCGCTTTTCGCATCCTCTTCAAGTGCCGCGAGCGCCGCCTGGCCTTCTTCCGTCAGGGGGGTCTGGGGGTTGTTTGGGTCGTAGTTGTCAGTCGTGCCCATCGCAAGGATATCCCCTGTTTTCGGATCCATGACGATCGCTATCATGCGGTCGGACTCAGTTGCAGCCATGCTCTCCGCGAGAGCCTGCTCAAGGTAGTACTGGATGGTTTCATCAATTGTCAGGATCACTGAAAGCCCGTCGGTGCTTTCGTAGTTTGCAAGCTCGCCGCCGCTGACTTTGTTCCCGTTCCCGTCGGTGTTCACTATGCTGCGCCCCGTGACGCCGCTCAAATAGTTGTTGTATGAGAGCTCTACGCCGCTCTGCCCTGTGCCGTCGCCGTTCACCGTGCCTATCACGTTGCTCGCAAGGGTCCCAAGGGGATAGCTACGGCTGTCGTTTTCGACGGTTTCAAGGACGGCGACGCTCCCGCCTTCAGTCAACTCTTTCGCCGCTGCGCTTATCGCAAGCATATGCTCTTTGTCTGTATTCCTGACGACTCTGACGCGCGTAGTCCCATTTTCGAGCAGGGCCCTCAGCTCATCCTCGCCTTTGCCCGCGCCCCTCGCGACAGCCCTTACAGCCAGGTCGATCTGGCCTTCAAGCCAGCCGTCTTCCTTATTGGCCTCGCTCGGATAAAGCTCTATGCGGATCCAAATATCATATTTGGTGGAGCTCACCGCGAATTCGCGCCCGTTTCTGTCCAGTATGCGCCCTCGGTCCGGCGCCACCACTTCGTCCTTTATCCGGCCGTCCGCCGCCCGCGTCATATATTTGTCGTTTGCAACCACCTGTATCCATCCGACGCGCATGGTCAGGGCTACGATCAAAATGAGCATGACGGCAAATGCAACAAGCATCCGCCTCTGCATTTCCGGCAAACCGGCTTTCTCTTTGTTTTTTCTCTTGTTAACTCGTTCCATAAGCCGCATCTTTTATCATCCGGGCAACCCCTTCTTCGGGCACAACTATCTCATTCACATAGATATTTTGTTCGAGCGCGGGGTCGCTCATGCCGAGTTCGTCTCGGGCTTTCTGCCTTACCAGCTGGATATTTTGCCCTTGCTCGACGCCGACCTGTACTCCGACTATCTCTTCGTCAATTTGAGCTATCTGGTATTCGAGATCGTTTATCTCCTTCTGGACGACGGCTTCCTGTGCGGCAAGAAAAATATAGACCAGTGCCAACGCGCCAGCCAGCACTACGATGGCGACTGCTGCGCGGAATTGTTTTGCTGTGATCTCTGCGGGCCTGCGGGCCGTGCGGCGCGAAGGCAGGGCCGCCCCTCTTTGGACCCTTCCGGCGGGAGCGGGCGCAGGTGCGGGCGCAGCATAGACAGGCGTCCTTGCGGGTCGCCTGTATCCCGGTGACGGCGTCGCCGTATTTACTCTTGCCGCTGCCCTTGCCAATGCCCTGTCCTTTCACTCCTGTCTTTCGCTTACAGTTTTTCTATTATCCTCAGTTTCGCGCTTCTCGCCCTCGGGTTTGCTTCCACTTCATCCGGGGCGGGGATTATCGGTTTTCGTGTCACCCTTCTCGCGTCGGGCACTTTGCCGCAGACGCACTGCGGGATGCTTTTCGGGCATTCGCAGGGGTCTTCCCTTTTGCGAAACGCCTCTTTCACGATACGGTCTTCCAGCGAGTGGAAGGTGATGACCGCAAGCCTTCCCAAGGGAAAAAGCACATCGATGACCGCATCCAGGGCTTCCGTAAGAGAGCCCAGCTCTCCGTTCACTTCTATCCTTATGGCCTGGAAGGTCCTTTTTGCCGGATGAGGCCCGTCCCTTCTTGCCGCCGCAGGTATAGCCTTTTTAATGACTTCGGTAAGTTCGCCCGTCGTCCCGATCGTCTTCTTTTCCCGCTCTGAAGCGATGAATTTTGCGATCCTTTTCGCCCAACGCTCCTCGCCATACAAAGCTATTATCCTCGCAAGCTCTTCTTCACTGTATCCGTTTACGACGTCCTTTGCCGTAAGCCCGTCATTCACGCCACCGTCCATCCTCATGTCGAGCGGCCCATCGTTCATATAAGAAAAGCCTCGGCCGGGGTCGTCAAGCTGTTTTGATGAAACCCCCAGGTCGAGCAACGCTGCGTTCAGGCCGCGAATGCCGCTCTCTTTCATCACCTTCGGGATGTCCCGATAGTTGGTGTTTTCAAATATCTTGTGGCACCCGTACTTTTCGAGCTTCCGCTTTGCGGCTGCGATGGCTTCTTCGTCGAGATCGACGCCTATGAGAAGCCCGTCTTCGCCTATCGCTTTGCAAATCTCCTCAGCGTGCCCTCCGCCTCCGAGCGTCCCATCTGCGCAGGCCTGGCCCGGCTTCAGGGAAAGCCCTTCTATCGTCTCCTTCAGGAGGACGGGGGCATGGACGAAATCCATTATTTCTCCGTGGCATTCGCCGTCTCCAGCGATTCCATCAGTTCGTCGGGGTCAAACGACGAGGGGTCCATTTCCTCATCCCATATCTGCTTGCTCCACAGCTCAATGAAGTCAATGCAGCCGACGAACAGGACTTCCTTTTCGAACCCCGCATAGTCAATGAGGTCCTGCGGGATGTTGATCCTCCCCTGGCGGTCTATGGTGAGCTCATGCGAATAGCCTACGAGAAATCTGACGAGGCGCCTCACGTCCTTTTTCGACTTCCTGTTGTTCTCGATATACTCTGCCCGATAATCGTCCCACGCTTCAGGCGTGAATATGTTCAGGCACCGGTCGACGCCGCGCGTGACGATGACGCGCTCACCGAGTTCCTGCCTTTGTTTGACCGGAATGATGACTCTGTTTTGGTCGTCTATGTTGTTCGAATGGTTACCTGAAAACACGTCTGATACCTTCGCCGATCTATCTGGCCTTCCTGCACATCTCCCACACCTTTAGCACAAAAACGGCAGATCCGTTTTCTCCGCTATCAAGATATCCCCTACAATACCCATATTTCCCCTAAATAGCAAGATTTTTAGCAAAAAATAACTAAATGCCCCCTTTGAATTCCGGCCTTTTTGTTAAATGAATGAAACAAGGTAGAAGTATAGCCACAATATTGTGGGGTACGTGTGTTCTTACACAATATATGTGGCGAGTAAGGAGGTTTTTGGGAGAAAGAGTTCACATATACGACGAAACGCTTAACAAATCCACCCGTGCGGAATATAATGGTTGGATTGCGACGCATTTGATTATGTGCTTCAGATTTTCGATTGTGAAGGAGAACGAACATGAACCTGTATGAAATCACCGTCAAAGACATGGACGGCAAAGAAGTCTCCATGTCCGAATTCGCCGGGAAAGTCCTGTTGATAGTCAACACCGCCACCGAGTGCGGATTCACTCCGCAGTACGGCGCCCTTCAAGAACTGTACGAACGCTTCAGGGACAGAGGGTTTGAAATCCTCGACTTCCCCTGCAACCAGTTCGGGCACCAGGCACCGGGCACAGAGGAGGAGATCAAAAGTTTCTGCGAGACCCGGTTCGGGGTGACATTCCGGCAGTTCGCGAAAATTGACGTGAACGGGGAAAACGAAAGTCCGCTGTACACATTTTTGAAGGCGCGCAGAGGCGGGGCGCTCGGCAGCCGGATCAAATGGAACTTCACAAAATTCCTGATAAACAGAAAAGGGGAAGTGGTAGACCGCTTTGCTTCTACCACAAAGCCTGAACTGATAGCCGATGAGGTCGAAGAATTTTTGGGGGATTCCGGGGATTCGAGGGATTTGGCAGATTTGGGAGATGAAGAATGAATGACCTGAAAGGCGTGTAGCGGAGTTTGCGGAGAGGGCTCTCAGCGTGGAGTGAGGGGCGGATGCGCGGCGAATGTAAGGAAGCGAAAGCGAAAACCCTCCGGGGAAAGTATGGATACGAATGAAAAAATAGCCAGGCTCCGGGAGCTGATGGCGAGAGAAAACTTTCAATCCTATATAGTCACGAGCAGCGACCCGCATATAAGCGAATATGTCGCCGGCCACTGGAAGGTACGCCATTGGATTTCGGGCTTTACGGGATCGAACGGCACTTTAGTGGTGACGCAAAGTGAATGTGGGCTGTGGACTGACGGCAGGTATTTCCTGCAGGCCGAAGAGCAGCTCGCAGGCTCGGATATCAAGCTTTTCAAAATGGGAAACCCAGGTACCCCCTCATTCGAGGACTGGCTTGAAAGAGTGCTGGATAGCGGCGACTATGTGGGGTATGACGGCGGCGTGTTTTCCGTGTCAGCCTTCAAAACCCTTAAGAGCAGGTTTCGCCTGAAAAAAATAGAAATCAACCACAGCTGCGACCTGATATCGGAAATCTGGGAAGACAGGCCGGCGGTGCCATGTGAGCCGGTTTTCGTGCATGACAGAATTTTTGCCGGACTGTCGGCGGCTGGCAAGCTCGGCAAAGTAAGGGGTGAGATGGCGAAGGCAGGTGCCGATTGCTATGTCATCGGCAGCCTGGACGATATCGCCTGGCTCTGCAATATACGCGGAAACGATATAAAGTTTGTCCCGGTCGCCACATGCTATGCCTTCATTTCAATGGACGAAGCCACCATTTTCATAGACAGCAGGAAACTATCCGATACGGTGAAAGCCGAGCTGTCGCAAAACGGCATCAAGACAGCGGGCTATGAAGAGATCGAGCAAAAGCTTTCTTCATTGGGCAAAGAAAAAATATTGTTTGACCCAAAAAAGATCAACTGCAGGCTCTACGATGCCATCAATCCCGATTGCGAAAAGGAAGAGACAGCGGAAATAACCTCTCGCCTGAAAGCGGTAAAAAATGACGTCGAGACAGCAAACCTGAGGGACTGCCATATCAGCGACGGCATAGCGATGGCCGGGTTCCTGCACTGGATTGAACAAACCATCGGGAAAGAAAAAATAACGGAGCTTGACGTTGCGGATAAGCTGAGGGAGTTCAGGGGGTGCCAGGAGCACAATATGGGCGAGAGTTTCTCGACTATCGCAGGCTACGGGGACCACGGCGCCATCATCCATTACTCGGCGACCAGGGACAGCCGATACGTGCTCGAAAACAAAGGCTTGATGGTCGTGGATTCGGGCGGGCAATACCTGAATGGGACTACGGACATAACGAGGACGGTGGTATTTGACGATGTGAGCGAAGAGGAAAAGCATGACTATACCATGGTCCTGAAAGCGTTGATCGCGCTGTCTTCGGCAAAATTCATATACGGCTCGACTGGAGCCGCGCTTGACGGTATCGCCAGAAAACCGCTGTGGGACGCGGGGCTTGACTACGCGCATGGGACAGGCCACGGGGTCGGCTTCTTCCTCAGTGTCCATGAGGGGCCACAGGGCATAAGCCAGGCATACGGCAAGGTCCGGCTGGAGCAAGGCATGGCCGTCACAATTGAACCCGGCCTGTACAGAGCGGGCAAACATGGAGTCAGGACAGAAAACATCGTCATGGCCGTCGAGGATGAGCTTACCGAATTCGGGCAGTTCATGAGGTTTGAGACGATGACTTTGTGCCCAATCAGCTTGAAAGGCATAGACATCGATTTGTTGACGGAGCAGGAAAAAGCATGGCTCAATGACTATCACGCCAGGGTCTATGAGAAGCTGTCCCCGCGGCTCTGCGATAGCGAAGAGCTGTGGCTGAGGCAAAATACCCGGCGGATATGAAATAAGGTATAAGGGGTAATAAAGCTTAAATTCACTCAGACCAGCTCGCCTTTGAAGCTGAAGGTGTTCACATCGGTGACCCGGACTTCGCGTAGCTCGCCTGTGAGGGCTTTCCGCTCTGGTACAGTCAGGGTTTCGGGCACGGCGAAGTTCACGAGCTTCCCTCCAGGGGTGCGCCCGGACAGCACATGGTCGTCGTTTTTTGAAAACCCGTCTATCAATACCTCGAAGGCCTCGCCAATGAAGGCCTTGTTTTTTTCAAGGGTGATGGCGTTGAGCCTTTTCACCATGCGGTCAAACCTCCGGTGTTTCACTTCATCGGGGATCTGCCCGTCCATTGACGCAGCCGGCGTGCCCCTGCGCGGGGAAAATATGAAAGTGAACGCGCTGTCGTAGCGTACCCTTTCGATAAGATCCATCGTCTCTTCGAAATCTTCCTCCGTCTCGCCGGGAAACCCCACTATGAGGTCGGTGCTTATGACGATGTCCGGGTCGGCTTCCCTGAGCTTCCCGATGAGCTTCAAGTAAGACGCTTTGTCATATTGCCGGTTCATCAGTCCAAGAACCCTGCTGCTGCCCGACTGGACCGGCAGGTGGATGCCGGGACAGAGCTTTTTCCCCCTGCGCGCGTACAGGCCTATCAGGCTGTCGGAGAGATCTTTGGGATGAGGCGTCATGAAGCGTATGCGCGCAAGCGGCCCGATCCCTTCAAGCCTGAGGACCAAGGCTGCCAGATCGACCGGCTTGCCGCCTGTATCGTCCACTCCTCCCTCAGACCGCGATTCTTCATCAAGGGCAAACCCCGCATACGAGTTGACATTTTGCCCGAGCAAAGTCACCTCCTTCGTGCCGTTTTCCGCAAGGCCACGGACCTCTTCTATTATCCTCCCGGGCGCTCTGGACACCTCGCGCCCTCTCGTGTATGGGACTATACAATATGAACAAAAATTATTGCAGCCATACATGATGTTTACAAAAGCCTTGTGGCGAAACTCGCGTATCGCAGGCAGCCCTTCCACGGGATCGCCCATGGACTCCGCCACGTCGGTCAGCACGATGCCTCCACCGGCCTTCACGCCTTTCCCTGCGGCCTTCACGTCTTTTGCAGCGGCATTTGCGGCATTTGCGTCTTTTGCTGCAATCTTCGCGGATTTTGCAGCGGCATTCCCATCTCTCTCTGCGGGATTTACGGTTTTCGCAGCGTAATTTTTTCCTGGAGACGCTATCTTCCCGGCGCTTTTGCGGCCATGGGCCATCTCGACCAGCTCGGGAAATTTATGGATGCTCATGGGGCCGAAGATAATATCGACCCAGGCGAATTTTTCGGCGATGCGCTCGCGTACGTGTACCTGCTGCATCATGCAGCCGCACACAGCCGTGATCAGATCCGGATTTTTTTCTTTCAGTTTTTTTATCTGCCCGAGGATCCCGAAAAACTTTTGGTCTGCGTTGTCCCTGACACTGCACGTGTTGACGACGATGATATCTGCTTCGTCCCTGTCCTTCGCCCTGACGTAGCCAGTCCCTTCGATCAGCCCTGCCACCGTCTCCGAATCCCTTTCGTTCATCTGGCATCCGAGCGTGATGATGTGATACCTGCGCGCGCCCTTCTGCCCTTTTTTCAGCCTGCCCTGTTCCATGTACTCTGTCGCCTCCTGTAGAAAATGTAAGCAGGGTTATTTTAGCACAAGTTTATTCCCATATTTTTTCCAATTAATGGTATAATATGGATATGTTTGCATTTATTTCCGAAATCATATCTCCGCCGAGGAGGCCACTCGTATTCACCGTCTCTTCGTATGCCCTGGGCATAGCGCTCTGCTACGCGCTGTCGCCGGGTAGGCCCGCCGTCCTGCTGTTTCTCACTGTTTCGGCGGTGTCCCTGTGCCTGGCGCTCCTGAGGGGCAATGCCGCAGTGCCTCATTCTGATGGAAATGCCCTTCGGGGCCGGCAAACCAGCCCTCATCGACGGGATACCGTAGCGTCTGATGGGAATGCGTCCTCGCTCATTTTCGCGTTTCTTGTCGCGGTGTCCTTCTTTTTCGGCGTTTTTTCCGCCCACAACGCCTTCACGCAGAAGGATCCTTTCGACAGCCTCATGGCCGAAGGCGAAGGGACCCTGCCGGAAACCGAAGGGCGGGTCTTCAGCGCGTCGTCGAAGGACGGGCGCGTGGACTATCTGATACTCTCCGGCGGAAGCAAATATCTGGTCAGGGACTACTCGAAAAAACGCAACTTTTGGGAATATGGCGACAGTAGCGACATCGCGTCCGGCAATGCGTCCGCCTCTTCAAGTGCCGAAGGCGCATCGACAGACTATCATGCACCCATCCCCGACGGCGGTGATCTCGTCGGCAAGCGCGTCGTCTTCCGGGGCGAGCTGAGCTACCCTCAAAATGCGGGGAATCCAGGGCTCTTCAACTACCGCCTGTACCTGCTGTCAAAAAACGTCCGGGTCATAGTGACGGCCGACTCCCCTCCTGAAATATCTTCGTATGCGGATACATCCTTTCTGTCAGGCTTCACCGAATCCGCCTACAGTGCCTACGCCGCGCTTTCACGCCTGAAGGAATACCTGCTTTCCCTGGCTTATGGGCGCTTGCCTCCTGAGCAGGCCGCGCTGTTTTCGGGAATGATGTTCGGGGACAAAAGCGGGATGAGCGACGACCTCTATTCGATGTTTCAGAGAAACGGCGTCGCACACATCCTCTGCGTCAGCGGCCTGCACGTGGGCATGGTCTACGCTTTCGTATACAGGCTGCTCGGCAACAGGAAGACGACAGGCGTGTATGTGCTCATCCTCGCCGTCCTCCTCGCGTATGCCGCCATGTCCGAATTCGCGCCGTCGGTGGTCAGGGCTTCCCTTATGATCTCCACGCACATATTCAGCCGCCTGCTGCGAAAACGGTACGACCCTCTCACGGGGATAGCCCTGTCCGCGTTCACCATCCTGCTCATAAACCCGCTTCAGCTCTTTTCCTCCGGGTTTTTGCTGTCTTATACCGCCGTCATATCCCTTTCGTTCGCGCTGCCTTTCACAATGCGGTTCACAGGCATCACTGACAAAAACAGCCTCGTGAAAATAAAGAATGACGAGATGTCGGATATCTACCATATCAGCCGCCCAAAGAGGGTTTTCGCAGCAATCGCGGCATTTTTCATCCCCGCAACGGTCATCCAGTTGACAATGGCGCCGATCACCGCGTTTCTCTTTTGCTATTTCTCGCCGACAGCAGTGCTGCTGAACATACCTGTGATAGCCCTCGCGTCGGTCATAGTGCCACTCGGCATCTGCGCCCTGCTCATCCTCGCGGCAGGAAGCGGCGTGGCATTGCTGTTGCCGGCTCTCGCAGGCTCTCCCGCGCACGGGGCAGTGCCGGATCTCGCTGCGTTTTTTATCAATATATTTCTTGAAGCCTGCGAACTGCTTATCGGGCTGATGCTCCGCCTTACGTCCGCCACAGCCTCACTGCCATTTTCCGATTTCAACTCCCCGGCCCCTCCGGTATTTTTTGTCTTCCTCTTCTACCTGCTCGGCTGCTACCTGGCTTCTGAATCCTTTCTCATCACCATGGCAAGGCTGCGCGATGCAAAGGCGAAGGCGAAAGCAAAGGGCAAGAACAGCAACACGGGCAATGACAGGGATGACGACAGGTGCAAGTACAGCGGCAGCGAAAAATCCAGAGAGAAGAGCAGGAAAAAGGTGCAAGAGAAAAACAATAAGGCAAAATCGCCAGGCATCCCCGCAAAGCGGCAGTTGGCTTTCTCATGCATCGGCCTCGCCTGCATTTGCCTTGCGCTCGCTTCAAACCCCTCAATGCGGCAGAGCGACGCCATCTATACCTTCGTCGACGTAGGCCAGGGCGATTGCCTGCACCTGCGGACCCCTGACGGGCGAAACTACCTGGTGGATGGCGGCGGGAAGAAGGATTTTGATATGGGTGCGAAAGTCCTGCGCCCCTACCTGCTGAAAAACGGCGTGACTTCGCTCGACGGGATCTTCGTCTCTCATTTGCACGAAGACCATGTCGGCGGCCTGATACAGCTTGCAGCCCTGATGGATACAGGGCCCATTTACGTATTTGAAGAAAGTGCCGGGGAAGCGGCCCTGCTTTTTTCGGGGTCGCTTAAAGAGGCCGAAATCATCCCCGTCTCATCCGGCGACGTGGTCGTCATGGGCAGAGACGCATCCGCTGAGATACTTTTCCCGGAACGGATGGATGAAGGCGAAGGCGCTTCCGGGGCGGCGGCGAAAAAAGAGGAAGTTGACGAAAACCTGATAAGCCTTATCATGCGCTTCAACTGTGAGGGCATCAGCGCCCTCATGACCGGCGATGTCGGGTTTCCCGCAGAGGATGCGCTCATCTCTAAAGGCGGCGACATATCCGCCGATATACTGAAGGTCGGCCACCATGGCAGCAAGTATTCGACCTCCGAAAATTTCCTCGAAGCCGTAGGCCCCGTACTGGCTGTGATACAGGTCGGCGCGAGCAACACGTATGGGCACCCCACGCCCGAAACGCTTGTCAAACTTTCCGAAAAAGATATAATCACCTACAGGACAGACGAGGACGGGGCAGTCATGGCCGGTGCCGGCGTGAAGACCGCAAAGCGCGATTTCACATCAAAGATACTGTTAAAGGAATATGAGCTGAAGGCGATTGAAGGGACGCTAGGATGAACGGATTCAGAGACATCGAGCGAGCTATCAAATCGGGAAATATAGAGGGCACAGGCGTGACTCTCCTCTGCGGAGAGGAGTCTTTCCTGGTGGAACACTACGAGAGAAGGCTGGGGGAAATATTCGGGGAAGGCGGCCTCGCCGAACTGAACCACACGCTCTTTTACGGCGGCGAAACCGACGACGAAGCCATCATTGCAGCTCTGGAAACCCTGCCTCTGATGGCGGCTTACCGCGTCGTGGCAGTGCGGGACCATCCAGGGCTTACGGCCGGCAAACTGCGTGTAGAGGGCAAAGGTGCCACAAAGAAGGCTGACGGCAAAGGTGCTTCAAAACAGATTGGCGGCAAGAGTGCCCCAAAGACAAAAAAGGCGGGTACGCTGGCAGACTACATCAGGCAAGGGTTGCCCGGGCACGCGAGGCTTATCCTTTCCTGCCGCGCCATCGACAGATCCTCGCCATTCTATAAAGCCCTGAGCGGAAACTCCACTGCGGGGATGCCTGCCGGGGCAGCGGTATACGACTTTGGCAGGCTCGGCGACATCGATCTGAAGAACTTTATCTCAAAACGGTTCCGCCGCGAGCAGGTCGGCATCAGTATCAGGCTCATGGACGAGTTCATCGAGAGGACAGGCTATACCGAAAAGGACTCCGAAGCGGATCTCTACAAGATCGACGGCGACGCGGTCAAAACCGCGGTTTTCGTCAAATCCGAAGGCAGGAACGAAGTCGCCCCGGGAGATATCGAGACCTGCATCCCGCCGGAAATCGGCACTGACGTATTCAAAATGCTCGACGCCCTGAGCGCGGGGAAAAAGGCCGAAGCGGTGACTCTGCTCGCGTCGGCGCTGACTCTCGGAGAGAACGTCTTCAGGCTTACAAACCTGCTGATCGGCCATTTCGAAATCCTGTTTGCCTGCAAGGAAATGAAGGCCCTTGGATATCCAATTCAAAAAATGGCGGATATATTGTCACAAAAAAGCACCTTTCGCATCAAAAAGCTCGCTCCTTATACTGACAGGTTTACTCCGGACAGGCTCACTGCGATACTCACGCGGCTATACTCTGTCGAGAAGGAAATACGGGTTGGGAACATAAAGGAGGAGCTGGCACTGATTACCTTTTTTGCAGATGCATAGGGAAGCCCCTCTGTCTCACAGCGGTAACAACCTCTTCCTTTATATGAAAACCTCCTTTCTGCTATAATAATGGAAAGAAGGTTCGCGCAGACCGGCGCGGCGGGGTCAGTAAGGACTTGTCAAACAATAACTGAAATTGAACTTGGCCGGGTGTGATGAAGGGTGGAGCGGCGGGCTCCCCGGAGGTATGGTTTGTCTGATAAAAAGAAAAGACCGGGTTCTTCCGACGACGTCTCAAAAAGGTTTGACGAAATCGGGGAACGATTCAAACAGGATAAGGCGCAGGTGCGCTCCGATATCCGGCGTGGCGGCAAGCCGAGCGCACACGGCAGTGATAAGAGCGAAGCCTTTTCGTTCGCTGACCTGAAGGAAGACGCGAAAATAGGGCCGGGAGCTTCCGCCAAAGACGAGAAAGGAGCCTCTGACAGATTGAGTGCCAGGAGAAGCAAAAACGGGATACCCACATCCAAAAAGAAAAAGATCAGGAAACGCCGCAAATACCGTGTGGCAAGGCTGGTCATCACAGCCCTTTTCGCCCTGCTCGTCATCTGCATAGCGACGGCAGGGATATATGCGTACGTGGTCATAAAGAACACGCCGAAGTACGACCCCAAAGACTATGAGTCGCGCCTCAGGGTGATGTCCACCCTCTATGACGACGCAGGCAATCCCATGCAAAACATATACATGGAAGACGGCCAAAGGACGCTTGTCAAATATGAGCAGCTTCCCGAAAACCTCGTGAACTCCTTCATAGCCATCGAGGACAAGACTTTCTGGAAGCACCACGGCTTCAATGTGATCCGTATGGTCGGTGCCGTGAGGGACAGTATATTCAAAGGCGGCGGGATAAGCGGCACGAGCACCATCACGCAGCAGCTCGCCCGAAACCTCTGGATGTCCGAAACCGTACGGCAGGAAAGGACTATCAGCAGGAAGATCAGGGAGGCCTACTACGCGCGCGAACTCGAAAAGCATTTGACGAAAAAAGAGATCCTGGCGGCATATCTGAACACGATTTCGCTCGGAAACCACAGCTACGGCGTATCCGCTGCGGCGCAGGCCTATTTCGGGAAAAATGTTGAGGACCTTGACCTGCTCGAATCGGCGGCTTTGGCAGCCATGCCGGCATCGCCCGGCGAATACGGGATGATAGTCACTGTCAACGCCGGCGAGGTGGCGGGCGACGACCCGCGGATCATGCTGGTGGGCAGCCAGTACGTCTACCTCTACAACGACACTGCCGAGTCCCGCATACGCCTCGTGCTCGCGCAGATGCTGGACCAGGGCCTCATCACGCAGGAAGAGTACGATGCGGCGCTGGCCGACAACATCCGCGCCCACCTGCACCCGCAGGAAATCCAGATGGACGGCAACTCTCGGTACTTCATCAACTTCGCGATTGACCAGATAGCGGGCGACCTGCTCGAAACCTACCCGTCGCTGAAAGACCTCGATGAAGCCAGGCAGATGATATACAGCGGGGGCCTTGACATCAAGACGACCTACAACGCCAGGATGCAGGATATAGTGAGCGCGGAATTCGCAAACACGGCGAATTTCCCGGACATCACAAATATACCGAAAGACCGCGCCGGCAACATCATAACCGAATCCGGCCAGATATCCCTGTTCAACTACAACAACATGATACAGGAGGACGGATGGTTCATACTCTTCGGCGATGAGATAGCTTGGAACGAAGCGGGCGACCTGGTGGTCATGAATGGAAGGCGGCTCGCCTTCTACGACACGACGAGCAGCGCGGGCGAAGACATATCCGTCGAACTGAAGGACTTCTGGATCAACAACCCCGACGGCCCCTACATAGTGCGGGGCGGCAATGTCCTCATCCCGACCGAATACAAGTCAAAGGACGAGAACGGCAACCTCATCATCAAAAAAGATCTGTTTGAAGGCTCTGAGGCCTTCGTCCTCGGAGCGGACGGCAGTGTGCGCATATCGCCGACCCAGATCTCCCTCAGGCAGGCTGTCATACAGCCTCAGGGTGCCTTTGTCATCCTCGACAACCATACGGGGGCTGTCAAAGCCATGCAGGGCGGCCGCAACATCACAGGCTCCATGGGCCTGAACAGGGCCACCACGCCGGTCCAGGTAGGTTCGTCCATCAAGCCCATCTCCGTCTACGGGCCGGCAATTGAGATGAGCGCAAACAAAGAGCCCGTGCCAAACACGGACGTGAAGGGATACGGGACATACTGGTCGCCGACATCGGTCATAATAGACGAGAAGATGTCCGTGCCGGGAAAGGACGACTGGCCCAAGAACTGGTACAGCGGGTACAGAGGCGCCATGACCATGAGGACAGCTCTCGAACAGTCGGTCAACACCTGCGCGGTCAAAGTTCAGATGCTTGACGGCAATGCGAAGTCTGTGGCGTTCATGAAGAAACTCGGCATCACCACTCTCATTGAAGAGAGCGACACAGGTACTACGGACATGGCTCCCGCGCCCCTCGCGCTCGGCGGCCTGACCAACGGCATTTCGCCACTTGCCATGGCTTCCGCATACAGCTCATTTGCAAACGGCGGCGTCCATGTGGACTACATCACCTACACAAGCATCTCGGACAAAGCGGGCAATACCGTGCTCGAAGGCATCGCCGAGCAGTCCCAGGCCATGGATCCCGGCACGGCATTCATCATGAATGACATGCTGACCACAGCCGTCACCAACGGGACTTTGACGGCGGCGAGGATATCGGGCGTCCCCGTGGCGGGGAAATCGGGAACCACTGAAGACCAGTCTGACATACTGTTTGTGGGCAACACCCCGAAATACGCTGCAGCGCTATGGATTGGAAGCGATATAAAGCTGGCTATGACCCAAAGCAGCACGTCAGCAGTAGTGCTTTGGCAGAAGATAATGAGCCAGTGCGTAAGCGGCGAAGACCAGGGGGCCTTCCCTGCACTGCCCGAAAACGTGGTAAAGGCGTCCGTGAGCGGCACGACGGACTATTTCTTCAAAGACCTCGTCCCGGAAAAACTGGATATGCCGCTCGGAGATACGGAAGTGGATATCTGCCTCGACACCGGGCTGCTCGCAACGCCGTGGTGCCCGAACCATGAGGTCAGGACGATGCCAAGATCCGAAGCGCCCGAGTACCACTGCAACAGGCACAACCTCGACCCGGGAGCCTTCCCTGTAGCCCCGGGCACAACGGTGGAAGACTACAAACCGCCCGAGCCCGACAGCGACGGGGACGGCTATACCGATGCCGAAGAGGTGACAGCAGGCAGCAATCCGAACAACCCCGCAAGCACCCCGAACGACTTTGACGGGGATGGCTTCTCGAACAGCGCGGAAATAGCGGCGGGAAGCAATCCCAGGGATCCGACGTCCACTCCTGACAACGTCGAGCCGCCCGTAACCCCGCCGCCGACAGACCCTGAAACGCCACCTGCGCAGACAACGCTTACAACATCGGCGGCAGCGATGATGTCTTCCCTTGCTGCCATTGTCCGCACATGCGCAGGGTTTTTCCTGAGTGTTTAGAGGAGGATTCTCGGATTAGACTCGAAAGCGTGGGGGCGGGACAGCCGCGTGCCCCCTGTGCGGAGTGAGTGCGCACGCAGTAGCACGAAGCGGAGTCACAGCAAGCAAGACGCGGCTGTCCCGCCCTGGCGTATGCCTGCCTGTCCCGAACTACGCGGGATTGACGATGGTCACGACTTCAGAGGAAAGGACTTCCTTTTCGATTATTGACAGATCACCGAGCGCGCTTTCAGCGCGCTCTATGTTTTCGAGCACAGGCGAAGTATTCGGCCGCCTCGGCAGGAAGACCGTGCAGCAGTCTTCGTACGGCAGGATGGAAGTCTCGTAAGTATCGATCTCCTGCGCGATTTTGATGATATCCACCTTGTCCATGCCAATCAGGGGACGCATGACAGGCAGCCCTACGACTTTGTCCGTGACTGAGATGCTTGCAGCCGTCTGGCTCGCGACCTGCCCCAGGCTTTCCCCCGTTATGAGAAACCCCGCTTTTTCCCGCAACGCTATCTGCTCCGCTATCCTCATCATGAAGCGCCGTATGAGTATGGTCATCATGGCTTCGGGGCATTTTTCCGCTATCTGCTCCTGCGCGGGCAGCAGATTCATCGAGTGCAGCCTGATACGGCCGCAATACCCGGCGAGGATGGCCGTCAGGTCTTCGACTTTTTCTTCGGCGCGTTTGCTCGTAAAGGGATAGGAATGGAAATGCACGGCCTCCACGGACATCCCCCTCTTTGCCATCATCCATGTCGCGACCGGGCTGTCTATGCCGCCCGAAAGCAAAGTGATGCCCTTTCCGTTCGTGCCTATCGGAAGCCCGCCAAACCCTTTGAGCCGGTCGTCGTAAATAAACACATTCCTTCTTCTCAGGTGCACATACAGGCTGACTTCGGGGCTGTGCACGTCCACCGCCACCTTGCCGCAGAGGGCTTTCAATACCGCTGCGCCCACGGAAGCAGCCATTTCAGGCGAAGTAACGGGCCATGTCTTGTCAGCCCTCTTGCCGAATACCTTGAATGTCACCGGGGCACGGGTCTCGCCGGGAGCGCCTTTCTGCTCGCATACGCGCTTCATCCATTCCACAGCCCCGGCGCAGATATCGCCGAGCTCGCGGGAAGCGAGTTCCTTCCCTATGCTTATGGACGCCACGCCGAATATCTTCGAAAAGGCTTCGGCGAGCTCTTTCCCCTTTTCATCGGGGTATCCTCTCACCACGATCAGGCCGTCTTCACGCACGGCCTGCGTCCCATTTTGGACGCCGGGTATTTTTTTCAACGCAGCCCGTACGCGCTTCAAAAGAAGCTCCTCGAACCAGGGTCTGTTCATACCCTTTAAAGAGACTTCCCCGTACCTGACTATTATGACTTCAGAGATGCTGCATGCTGTTTCCATTTGGCTCAAATCATTTTTCAGGCACCGGCCCTCCTGCGGGTTTTGTCTGCGCGTTGCGCTTGCCTGCAGGGTCGATCCGCCTGAATCTGTCCACCGCCTTTTTCAGGCGGTCAATCACAAATTCCATTTGCCTCACGTTGTTTTCCGGGGAAAAGCTGAACCTGACAGCGCCTTCTTCCGCTTCGGGTTTCAGCCCTATCGCGCGGAGCGTGGTCATTTTGTCTTTCCCCGGCTTCATATTCGAAGAGCAGGCGGATCCCGTCGACACATAGATGCCGCTCCTTTCCAGTTCGTGGAGGACCACTTCGCCCTTTGTGCCAAGGAAGCTCACGTTGAGGATGTAGGGTGAGCAGAGGTACGGCTCGCCTCTGACTGACGCCTTTTCGGGACTGTTGATGAGGATATCGCCGATCTCCGACTTTATCCCGGCGAGCAGGGTGGCCCTGCATCTCTCCACTGCGTTCGCATGGCCGAGGTAGTCGGAAGTGGCTATCCGCGCGGCGACCGAAAGGCCCACTATGCCGGGGATGTTTTCCGTGCCCGACCGGAGCCCGCCTTCCTGGCCCCCGCCGTAAATAAGAGGCCTCACCCTGGCCGGGTTTGCGGCAAAGAGGGCACCGGAACCTTTCGGCCCCCCAATTTTGTGTGCGCTCATCGAGATGTAGGCGGCTCTCCTGAGGTCGCCGCTCGCCACATCGATGGGGATCTTCCCAAAAGACTGCACCGCATCCACGTGGAGGGGGATATCTATATCACGGTAATTGATATGGTTGTTCAGAAGCCGCGATATCTCGTCTATCGGCTGTATCGTCCCTATCTCATTGTTCACGTGCATGACCGCGACAAGCGCCAGCTGGTCGTCAAGCAGCTGCCTGAAAGCAGTGACATCCACCGCGCCCGGGCCGTTCTCACCTGACCTGCGGACAGGTATCATGAAGATATTGCTGTCCGGGCCTTTGATATGCCCCGCCGTGATACTGACACTCGGATGCTCCACCGATGAGACGGCTATCGCTTTTTTCTTTTCCCTCGCCTGCGCATTGTACGCGGACCTGAGCGCCATGTTGTTTGACTCGCTGCCTCCGCTTGTGAAAATGATGCTTGCGGGCTTTGAGTTTATCGCAAACGAAATCTGCTGGCGCGCCAGCTTCATCAGGCGCTCCGCTTCCTGACCGGCTTTGTGAAGCGACGAAGGGTTTGCGTACGTCTCGGTCATAGCCTGCCGCATCGCCTCCGCCACTTCAGGATACACTTTGGTCGTAGCGCTGTTGTCCAGGTAAATTTTCATCTATCCACTATTATCTAATACTCTAATGCTTCTATTGCTTATCTAATACTCTAATGCTTCTATTGCTTACTTCGCGTAGTCCACTGCCCTGGTTTCCCTGAGGACGTTGACTTTGATCTGTCCGGGATACTCCATCTCGCTCTCGATCTTCTGGCTGATGTCGCGCGCGAGGAACACTATCTCCTGATCGCTGACCTCTTCAGGCCTTGCGATGATCCTTATCTCACGGCCGGCCTGGATCGCATATGAGTGATCCACGCCTTTTGTCGTATTGGCTATCTCTTCAAGCTGCTGCAGCCTCTTGATATATGTCTCCAGGGTCTCCATTCGCGCGCCCGGCCTTGCCGCCGAAAGCGCGTCCGCCGCCGCCACAAGCACGGCTTCCAGGCTCTTCGCCTCGTAGTCGCCGTGATGGGAAGCCATGGCATCGATCACCGCCTGCGACTCCTTGTACTTTTTCAGCAGCTCTATGCCGAGGTTCACGTGAGTGCCTTCGCGCTCGTGGTCCACCGCTTTGCCGATGTCGTGAAGAAGCCCGGCCCTCTTAGCAAGTTTGGGGTCAAGGTCAAGCTCGGAAGCCATGAGCCCTGCAAGGATCGACACTTCCACGGAATGCTTCAGGACATTCTGCCCGTAGCTCGTCCTGTATTTAAGGCGCCCGAGAAGCTTGATGAGTTCCGGGTGTATGTTGTGGACGCCGGTGTCAAACGAGGCTTGCTCCCCCGCTTCCTTTATGGTGCCCGCGATTTCCTTTTCGGCTTTGTGCACCATCTCTTCGATCTTGGAAGGATGGATGCGCCCGTCCACTATGAGTTTCTCAAGGCTCATCCTCGCTATCTCCCTCTTCACGGGGTCAAATCCCGAAAGCACGACGGCCTCGGGTGTGTCGTCGATGATCAGGTCTATCCCTGTAAGGCTTTCGATGGCGCGTATATTCCTGCCTTCGCGGCCTATGATGCGGCCTTTCATGTCGTCGTTTGGAAGGGGCACCACTGAGACGGTGATCTCTGCAACATGGTCGGCGGCGCACCTTTGGATCGCGCCGGTTATGATTTCCTTTGCCTTTCGGTCGCCATGCTCCCTGGCCTCAGCCTCGATCTCACGGACGAGGACTGCGGCTTCCTGCCTGATTTCCTTCTCCACGTTGTTCAATAGTATCTGCTTGGCTTCGTCCTTCGTATAGCCGGATATTTTTTGAAGCTCTTCGTTTTGGATGTCTATGCTTCTGAGCAGGTCTGTTTCCTTAGCGGTGATGTTTCTCTGTTTCTGCGAAATGCTTTCTTCTTTTCGTTCGATGTTTTCGATCTTTTTGTCCAGGGACTCTTCCTTCTGTATCAGGCGCCTTTCCGCCTTTGAGATCTCAAGCCTCCTCTGCTTGATTTCCTCATCTGTGTCTTTCTTTATCCTGTGTGCTTCCTCTTTGGCTTCGAGGACTTTTTCTTTCCTGATGGATTCTGCTTTTTTTTCGGCGTCGAGAATGAGGTTTTTCGAGGTTTGCTCGGCGTTCCCCACAGTCTGTGAGCCTATGTACTTTCTGAGCGCGTAGCCGAGCAACAGCCCCAAAGCCACGCTTCCTGCGGTTACAAGTACAATAATCAATGTATTATTTATGATAAACACCTCCTTGGTGAAAACTACGCCTCCCAGCCCTGTTCGCAGGGTTGTACCGGCGTACGAATGAGTGCGGCTATATCCGCATGGCTTGTTTTTCGGCCCTTCGTGCGAAAAACAGCGTTGTCAATGAATATCACATCTCGTGTCCCTTTATTTACGGACGATGAGCAGAAGTTGTCATATTAACACCGCATACATTATAATGGCGTTATCCGTTTTATGTCAATTACAGAGGTTCTTTGTTTGGGCAAAATTGCAGATATATTAAAGAGGCTCGACCCGTTCATACTGGCGATACCATTTTTGTTGGGAATCATCAGCGTACTCATGATTTCGAGCATCACCGCAAGCGGCGACGATCCGCTGAACCGCACCGTGGCCATACAGGGCATAGCGTATATACTCGGGTTCTTGCTGATGGTCCTGGTCGTCTACGTCGACTACCGGGTGTTCGCCGCGCTGAGGCTCCAACTTTACATCGGTGCCATCGCCCTTCAGTTGATCGTATATATCCCAGGAGTAGGGGTGGAAATAGCGGGGCAAAGGGCGTGGGTCAACGTATTCGGCTTCACGACCATGCAGCCGTCCGAGCTTACGAAAGTGCTGCTCATTCTGATCATGGCAAGCTACCTTCAGGACAAGAAGGGCAAGCTGGAAAGCTACAGAGAGTTTTTCAAAGCGTTCGCCTACGTCCTGCCGATCATCGCCGTGGTGGCGGCCGAAGATATGGGTGCCGCTATCGTCATGCTTTTCATCCACATAGGGATGATCTTTGCGGCAGGGCTCAAGGCAGGGATTTTCGTAAGGCTGTCCGCCCTGTTTGTAGTGAGCATACCGATCCTCTACCGGTTCATGCAGCCGCATCAAAAGGAAAGGTTCACAGCGTTCCTCCACCCGGACAACCTCTCTATCAACGCCACGTACCAGGTATACCAATCGAAGGTGGCGATAGGCAGCGGAGGCTTCCTGGGGAAGGGTTTCAGGCAAGGCGACGTGAAGGCCTCGGGGCTGCTCCCGGTGCAGGAGTCGGACTTTATCTTTCCGGTGCTCTGCGAGGAATTTGGAATCATTGGGGGGCTTGTGGTCATCGCCCTCTACGCGCTGCTGCTTCAGCGCATTTGGGTAGCGATACGCTCGGCGTCCGAGGTGTTTGGCGCACTCGTGTGCGCGGGGATACTTTGCATGTTTGGGTTTCAGATATTCGAAAACATCGGCATGACCATGGGGCTCATGCCTGTGACAGGCATCACCCTTCCTTTCCTGTCGCAGGGGGGCTCTTCCATCCTCGTAAACATGCTGTGCATCGGTCTCGTCCTGAGCGTAGGATTCCGCGAAAAAAGCCGGGCTATCCGGTATGTATAAGCCCACTCGCGCGCCCACGCCCTTTAACACAAAAAGAACCGTCCCCGCGGTGTCCCCGTTGTATCAAAGCCTCCGCGCCGGCCGTTGTGTAGTCACAGGGAGAGGATGCGGTCGGATATTTTGGAGAAATTCCTTTCGATGTAGTTGCCCCGTTGGAGCACTATGGGATAGCCCTTGTTCGCTGACAGATGTATGGCGTCGTCCTGCTGTATCACCCCTATGAGAGGCAGCTTCATCAGGGTCGTGATCGTCTCGAAACTCGGCAGGATGCCATCGCCCATGAAAGCCTTGTTTGCCTTGTTGACCACATAAGCCCTTTTCATCACTCCCCGTGAGCGCAGGGTCTGGTCCATCATATCCGCATCGCGCAGCGATACGTGCTCAGGAGTCGTCACGATGACAGCCTTGGAAACTCCCGACGATGCAAGCCGAAGCTCCTGTGTGACTCCAGCAGGGCCGTCAATGATGACGATATCGTGCATGCCCGCAAGCTGCGCGTACAGCCTGGCCACCTGCTCTTCCGTCGCCGCAAATTTCTCTTTCCTCTGGGTGGTGGAGAGGAAATAGAGCGCCTGCAGCCGCTTGTCCCTGACGAGGGCACGTTTCAGCGGCACCACGCCCGAGATGACGTCCGCAGAATCAAACACCACCTTGCTCTCAAGCCCGAGGTAGAGGTCAAGGTTTCGCAGGCCGATATTCATATCGACAAGCGCCACTGAAAGCCCTTTGTCCGCGAAAGTCGCGCCCAGATTAGCGGAAAAAACCGACTTCCCGACGCCCCCTTTGCCCGATGCTACGAATATGACCCTGCTCATCAAGCCACTCTCCGTTCATACTTCCGGTCACGCCTGTGCCTGATGACTGATCTTACGAGAAGCAGATGCAGCAGTGTGGTGATGACCATATGTGATACTATCAGGCCCGGCAGAGACAGCAAGGTCTCGCCCAGGCTTCCCGCATTGCCCGCCGCGTGATAGACAAGCCAGACCCCGAGCAGGCCTATGGGCGTAGCTATGAGAGTCATCAACATGTCCGCTGTAAGCCTTTCCTTGTCAAATATGCTTCTCAGGAAAAAGATCGGCACACAGACGGCGACAAAGCCAAGGGCGTTTGCCCCGACATAGAGCCCCGTCGAGAGGTCAAGCGCGAGCCCGGATATAAGGCCGAGGACTATGCCGTAGCGTTCATCGTAAAGAAACGCGAACACGGAAGTCAGGCAAAGCAGCAGGTTCGGGGAAGCGCCAAATACGGTTATCCTCCACAGGAATACGGTCTGTAGGATGAAACCGATGAAAAATATGATCGCAGCCTTGTACCAGCGCATTGACTTCATACCAGCACCGCCACTTTTTTCAGGCCCTTGAAGTAGACGCTTGGCTCTATCACCACTTTGAGCAGGCTTCCACTCTCTTCATGCTCCACTGTGGAGATGGTCCCAATCTCAAGGCCGGACGGGTAAATCCCTCCGATACCCGAGGTCAACAGCTTTTGCCCTTTTTCGACCACGGCGTTTTCGTCGAGCATTTCGCCGGCCAGCCCTCCTTTGCCGTCTCCCCTGCACACGCCTATATAGTTCAGCTCCGGATAAACCTGGAAACCGACATTGTTGCTGTCGCTTATGATACTCACGACCTTTGACCACCCTCCGCCGGTCTCATAGACGCGCCCGACAAGGCCGTCGCCGGTCACGACTATCGAGTCGTGCTTCACTCCGGCCTCCTCGCCTATGTCTATGGTGAAGACGTTGAATTTGTTCGACCCGTCGTAGGAAAGCACGTTTGCGGCCTTCATCGTATATTGACCGCCGGACGCAGGGCCTGCCCCAAATGCATCCCTGAGCGCGCTCAGTTCGGAGAGCTCTGTCTCATCAAGCCTGGCTTCTGTCAATTCCCTTTCAAGCGAGGCGACCTGCTCTTTCAGCCCTTCGTTTTCCTGTTTCAGTCCGTCGTCCGTGAGGATACCCGAGACCCCCGAGCCTATAGTGTTTCCGAGCATGGCAAAAGGCTTCTGCACCGTCGCAGCCACGCTTTGAAAAAACTTCCCTACAGGGTTGCCGGCCCCGCCAGCGACAGAGGCCAAAATCAGTACGAGCAGAACTACCGCAGCCACTCCTGCAAGCGTTAGTCTGGTATGCTCTCTTATCCACCTCATCAGAGCCTGCCCGTCTGCGCCTATTTGGTGCTGTTGCTCGCGTATCTCTGGAGTTTGTCAATGTTGGAAAGGCTCGTCCCCGTCCCTTCGGCCACGGCTTCAAGGGCATTTTCCGCCACGAACGCCCGCAGCCCGGTCTCTTCTGCGATGAGCCTGTCTATGCCCCTTATCAGCGCGCCTCCCCCCGTCAGCACGATCCCCGTGTTTGCGATATCGGCAGCTATGGCCGGAGGCGCATTCTCAAGCGTCGTCTTGATGGCATCGACTATGATTTGAAGCGACTCGCTCATCGCGTCGTGGATCTCTGCGGGAGTGATAGTGTAAGTCCTCGGCAGCCCTGTCACTATGTCCCTGCCGCTTACGCTGTACTGGGCAGTCCTGACAAACTCGTCCCTGGGGTCGAGCCAGGCGCAGCCTATTTGGATCTTCAGCTCCTCCGCCATGTTGTCGCCGATGTGGAGTTCATAGTTTTTTCTCATATAGGCGACTATGGCCTCGTTCAGCTTGTCGCCGGCATGCCTCAGCGAAGTGCTTGTGACTATGCCTTCGAGCGCTATGACGGCGATGTCGGAAGTTCCCCCGCCTACATCCGCCACCATGCATCCCGTAGGGCCGTCAATAGGCAGCCCGACCCCGATAGCCGCAGCCATCGGCTCTTCGAGGATGTATACATCCCGCGCGCCCATCGAGCGGACGACTTCTTCGACCGCCCTTTTCTCCACTTCGGTGACGCCGGAGGGCACTCCTATGACCACTCTTATCCTGCTAAACCTGGACATGCCCGCCAGGACCTTTGAGAGGAATTCCCTGAGCATCTCCACTGTCATTTCGAAATTGGATATGACCCCGTCTTCGAGAGGCCGGATCACCTTGATATGCTTCGGTGCCCTGCCGACCATCTTCTTGGCCTCGGTGCCGACTGCGAGTATCTTTTTGGCGTGCGTATCCACGGCGATGACGCTCGGCTGGCTGAGTACGATCCCCCTGTTTTTCACATAGATGAGCGTATTGGCGGTGCCGAGGTCAATGCCCACGTCCTTCGACCCGAACTTGAAAAATCCGAGGAAGTCAAACCTGATACTCTTCAATTTTGCCAGAATGAGTTTCCACATACTCCTGATATATCTTAATCTCCCTGTATTCTCCCCGCTACATGAAGCCTCTGTCTTTGAGGCTCACGTATGCGTCGTTTCCAATGATAACATGGTCCAGCATCTTCACGCCGAGCACTTCTCCGGCAGCGGCAAGCCTTTTCGTGATCAGGACATCAGACTCGCTTGGCTCCGGATCCCCGCTCGGATGGTTGTGAAGGGCTACTATTGCGGCGGCCCCTCTCTTCACTGCGCCTCTGAATACATCCCTGGGTTCTGCGATGGATGAGTTGATCCCTCCTTTTGAGATCCTCTCAAGGCCTATCATCAGCCCTTTGACGTTCAGCATTATCACGGCGAAGCACTCCTGCTTTTCCCCCGCGAACTCGCCTTCGCAAATCCCTGCGGCGACTGCGGCGGAGTCCACTTTCACCCCACGCCCGGGCTTTCCGGCCCCTATGCGGGTCCCTATCTCGGCGGCGGCGATCAGCCTGCAGGCTATGGCATCCCCGATCCCTCTTATAGCCCGCAGCTCTTCGGGCGAAGAATCCCTGAGCCCCGCAAGGCCCGTATCCGTCTGCGCCAACACCCTGCCCGCCAGCTCCGTAGCGGATGCCTCGTGTGTGCCTGAGCCTATAAGCAGCGATAGCAGCTCAGTGTTTGACAGGCTTCTTCTCCCCTGCCTGATCAGCTTTTCCCTCGGCCTTTCGTCCTCGGGAAGTTTCTTTATCATCGGCATGATACTCCCTCTCTGTGGGCACCATCCCGAATTCGAATCATTTGTCACAATGATGTTAGGTTACATTTTATCATATTGCCCATCTCGCAGGCCTCTCGCTTGCCTGTGTTTTGGGTCTTCAAGGTCAGGAGCCAGTCTCCCCGGCCCTCACTTTTTCGGCGATGAAATCCGCCGCCTGTTCGGCACTGATGCCGTCGGTCACAAGCATTTCCGCGCCTTCTGCGACCGTGAGCGGGTTCACCTTTCTGTTTGCATCCGCATAGTCCCTCTCGTTGATGTCGCTCAATACTTTCTCGAAGGGGATGTCCAGGCCTTTCTCTTTCAGCTCAAGGCGTCTCCTGCGCGCCCTCTCCTCGGGAGAGGCCGTGAGGTAAAATTTGTACTTCGCCCCCGGAAATACATTGCTTCCTATATCGCGCCCGTCGGCGATGACGCTCCATCTCTCGCCGTGTTTCCGCTGTATGGCGACGAGCTTCGCCCGGACTTCCGGCAGAGCTGACGACGCCGATGCGATCATGGCCACTTCAGGCATCCTGATGTATCCGCTCACGTCCCGCCCGTCCAGGAATATCCTTCCATCCCTCTCTTCGATCTCCGTGTCCGCGAGCAGCGCCTCAAGTTTCCCGGCTTTCTCACCTTTCTCGAAGGGCGCAGGGAGATCTGTTTTTTCGTTCACTATCTTCAATGCAAGCGCCCTGTACATGGCTCCCGTATCGAGGTACGCAATCCCGAGTTTTTCTGCCACCAGTTTTGAGACGGTGCTCTTTCCCGCCCCGGATGGCCCGTCGACTGCGACAATGTATTTCACTTGTCCGTCGCCTCTCCCTTTGATCTGCTGCCTCCTGCTCCGCCGGCTCCAGCCCCACTGCCTCCTCGACGTCTTTTTTTGGCGCCGTCGAGGAGCTTTTCGACTTCGCTCCTGAAACTCTCCGCGTCGGTAAACTGCCTGTAGACCGACGCAAACCTCACATAGGCCACGTCGTCAAGGTCTTTGAGCTGCTCCATCACGTACTCGCCGATGATGGTCGAATCCATCTCCTTGAGCATGAGGTTTGAAAGGCCTTTTTCGATCTCGGTCACGATCTTTTCGATCTCACCCATGGGGACCGGCCTTTTCTCGCACGCCCTGATGATGCCGCTCCTGACTTTGTTCCTGTCGAAGACCTGCCTGCGCCCGTCTTTCTTCACTACGATGAGAGGGATTTCCTCTATTTTTTCGTATGTGGTAAAGCGGCGGCCGCAATCCTCGCATTCGCGCCTTCTGCGTATGGCTTGCCCTTCATCGGTCGGGCGGCTGTCAACCACCTTTGTGTCGGGGTTGTCGCAATATGGGCATTTCATCCTTTTTGCCTCATTTCTGCTTATCGCGTGGGATGTGCGCTTTGGATGCGATGTTGCTTCGTTGGCCCAGCTGTCGCTTCACTCCCTGTTGCGGCGTGTGAAAGGTTTTTCACACTTTTGCCTCATTTCTGCTATTTGCTATTTTGCGCTTATCCTTTTGCGACGGCTTTGGCTTTGTCGCAGAGCTGGGCAAAGCCTGCTTCGTCGCTTATCGCCATCTCTGAAAGCATCTTCCTGTTGATCAGGATATCCTGCTTCTTCAAGCCATCCATCAGCCTGCTGTAGGAGATGCCATTCGCGCGCGCGCCTGCGTTTATCCTCGCTATCCAGAGCTTCCTGTATTCGCGCTTCTTGTTTTTTCGGCCGACGTAAGCCGACGCGAGCGCCCTGTATACAGCAGGATTTGCTGCCCTGAAAACCTTGCTCTTTTGTCCGTAGTAGCCTTTTGCGGCTTTCAGTACCTTCTTATGCCTCTTATGGGCATTAAGCCCTTTCTTTACCCTTGCCATCTGTTTTCACCTCATAACCAACTGTCTATTGCGACTATCCAGACACGCCCCGTTTTTCTGAATAGTTGCCTCCATTCCACCGCCCTGCGGCGGCACAAATTCGGTATGAAAAATAAATTTTCAATTCTATTTTTCATACTTACCCTCTGTCTATTTGCCAAGCGCTCTCTTGATCCTTTTCAAATCCGCTGACGAAAGCAGCGTAGCCTGTCTGAGGCCCCTCTTCCTCTTGGCGGATTTCTTGTTCAGGATATGGCTCTTGAACGCCTTGCTCCTCTTTGCTTTTCCGCTTGCCGTCAAGTGTATGCGCTTTGCGGCGCCGCGGTGGGTCTTCATTTTATTTTTTGCCATCATTTGCCTCCTCGGGTCTATCCCCGGCTGCGGGGGATGCCGCCGCCTCGGGTGCTATAACTTTTTTTGCCGCTGCAGGCGCGTCTTTATCCCCCTCGCCATGCGGTTTTTTCTTTGGCGGCACAGGCGAAACTATCATGGTGAGGCTTCGGCCTTCAAAGGACGGCTTTTTTTCCGGATTGCCGTAATCGGCGATCAGTTCCGCAAAACGCTCCATCACTTCGAAGCCTTTCTCGGTGCGCCCCCTCTCACGGCCTTTGAACCTCAGAGTGACTTTCAGTTTGTCCCCTTCTTTGAGGAACTTGATCGCGTTCGTCGCCTTGACCTCAATATCATGCTTCTCAATGAAGGTCCCGAGCCTTATCTCTTTGACCTGTATGACCTTCTGTTTTTTCTTTGCTTCCTTTTCGCGCTTCTGCTGGTTGTAACGGTACTTGCCGTAATCCATCACACGCGCTACCGGCGGGTCCGCATTCGGCGATATCAACACCAAATCCATATTTTCGCGCTCAGCCAGATCAAGCGCGGTGTCGCGCAGCATGATGCCGGCCTGCTCGCCGTCGGCACCTATGACCCTGAGGCGATCCGACCTGATCTCTTCGTTTATCAGATTGCCTTTTTTCACAGGGGCCCTGTTATTGTCCCTAATCGTAATACCTCCTTACCGAAGTGCCTCTCGTCCGCCTCCACAATAAAAAAGACGAACCCTGTCGTTCGCCTCTCGATGCAAAACCCTCGCCGGATTTTAATCTTTTCCCTGTTTACCTGCCTGCACATGCCGACGAGGTGCGTTGCGAACGACTTTATCTGTTTTTCGTGGGCCCGCTTGAGACCCGCTGACAAGAGCAATTCTATCATTGAGGCAGCACCCGTGTCAAACCCTCCGGCTCGCCACGACGGTAAATCACTTAACCAAATCACTTCCTCGTTTTTTGCATGTTCCCAAACCCTGCCACGCGCCTTACAGCAGTATCCTCAGCACATTTGTCCCGTCAGCAAATGTATGGGCTATTTCTTTTGCAGATTTGCGGATGATCATCGCCGAAAGCTCATCGGCGGTTTCCACAGCGTTTCCACCGGGGCCCCGGTACGCCGCGCTGAGTTCGTATTGCCCCTGTTTTTCGGAATAGTTGATGACAAGGCTGCAATTGCCATATTTGGGCACTATCGTATCGCCGACCAGCTCTTCCGTCATCAGGGACAGCTTTCTGGTGGTTTTGTCGTCAATGCCGTTGCGGAAACAAAACGCTTCAATCTCACCGATGAGTTCGTAAAAATCATATTCCTCACTTTCAATATCGTACTCGAAACTGCGGATGCGGTTGATGAACCTCTTTGTCTTCTCTTTTGCCGGCTCATCGAAGATGGCAGCGGGTGAGCCCGATTCGTAAATGCCGCCTTCATCTATATAGAACACGCGGCTTGAGATGTCCCTGGCAAACTTCATCTCATGGGTGACGATCAACATGGTTATCTCCATCTTTCTGAGGGAGCGTATGACCGCCGTCACCTCGCCGGTCATCGTCGGGTCAAGGGCGGAAGTCGGCTCGTCAAACAGTATGATCTC
>JAISAW010000063.1 GCA_031266515.1 Eubacteriales Family XIII. Incertae Sedis bacterium | reverse complement strand
CAGTCCTTTGTCTCCACCTAACCTCCTTTCGTCCACTCCTTTAACTTATGGTCTTAGTATACGACAATTGGCGTATAGTGTCAAGCGTTTTCAAAAAGTTTTTTAATTTATTTTTTCGGTATTTGCATAAAAACGGCCGTTCGTGGAAGTGGTATAATAATACCGAAAAACGGCCGTTATCAAAAAGAATCACACGAAAGCTAGGAGGAAGAGATGGCGAAGAAAAACGAAGACGTTACTACTGGTGCAGCGGCACCCGAAGACGTGATTGCGGTGATGCCCCCGCAGCGATACCTTGTGACAGCTGCCCGGCTCAACGTGCGCGAAGAGCCGGATAAAAAGGCAGGCGTCCTGCGTATCATAAAAAAGGGCGACACCGTCATCGGAGAAGAAAAAGGCGGCTACATAGCTATCGAGGGAGGCGGCTATATTGCCGCAGAATTTGTAGGCCCCGCCGAGTAGGTATGCCGCCGCCGAAAAAGCCCTGCAGGCCTCTACGCCTGCAGGGCTTTTATGCGTTTGTTATCGCCGCCTCTATGAGGCGCCTGACCATCAGCTTTTCTTTCTGCCCAAATATACGCCCCTCGTACGCCACGCGTACGCTGGGGTCTATGAGCAGCGCGCCAAGGTCTATGATCTCATCCGCCGGTGCCTTCGCCCTCGCGGCCGGGGACGTATCGGCGAGCAGCTCCGGCACCGTGACATGGAAATACCCCGCTATCTTCTGTAGGGAGTCCGGGCGCGGCATCTTCTTGCCCATCTCCCAGTCGGATACCCCGGATTGGGAGAAGCCGAGCGCCGCCGCAAACTCGTCGGATGACAGGCTGCGGCTGTGCCGCAGTGTCCGGATATTTCTTGCCACCGTCTTTTTTATGTCTACAACCACTCTGCACCTCCTGCTTTTGACCACACTTTTGCCACGTTTTAGGGGGCATTCCGGGGCATTTTGGGTGTTTTCTGAACGTGTGTTCCGAAAACCCAAACCCTTGGAACCGTTGAAATTCCAAGGGTTTCCATGGAGCTAACGGTGGGAATCGAACCCACAACCTGCGCATTACGAATGCGCTGCTCTACCATTGAGCCACGTTAGCGGAACTATTGCTAAACCAACTAAATGTCTGCCTTTTGACGCGCTGCTTATTCTATCAAAAGGATTGGGCTTATGACAAGCGAAACGGCAACTTTCCTACCACCCGGCCCTGAACTTAAACACGTCGTCGGATATTGCGCCTGCTTTGTACTCGTTTATAGCTTCGCCTATGATCTCAAATCCCCGCTTCAACAGATCCGCAGGGATATTCAGCGGAGGCTGTATCCTGAGGACATTGTCGGCGAGAGATATCACGATCAGGCCTTTTTCGTAGCAGCGATAAAGGATCTTGAACGTACCGTCGGGATCCTTGGTGCCGTCCGGAAGCGTGACTCCTATGCCCATCGACATGCCCAGGCCACGTACGAAAGCTATGCGGTCGGGATGGGCTTCCGCGAGGCCGTTTGCCAGCTCCCAGAGCAGTCTGGTGTTTGCGGCCAGCTCGCTTTGAAACCCCTCGCTCTTCATGTGGTCGAAAGCAGCGATACCAGCCGCGCACGAAAGGGCGTTGCCGCCAAGCGTGAACACATGGGCCGGCGCAGGCAGGCTGTCCATGACTTCGGGCCTGCCTATCAGTGCGCCAAGCGGCAGGCCGGCGCCTACAGACTTGCCGAGAATGATGGCGTCCGGCACTATCCCGTAGTTTTCGATGGAGAACCATTTCCCGGTTCTGAAGAACGCCTGCTGTACTTCTTCGGCGATAAACAGTATGCCATTCTCCCTGCATAGCGCCGTCAGCTTCTCCAGGAAAATCGGATGGGCGGGCAACATACCGCCGTCGCCCTGCAGCGGCTCTATGATCACTGCGGCCACTTCCTCCGCCGGCAGGTATGAAGCGAACGCCTCTTCAATCTCTTTGATGGCGTGTTCCCGCACGTACTCGTCGCTTTTGTCCGTGCCGAAGAACGGGAATTGATATACTTCAGGCAGCAGCGGCCCCATTTTGCTCCTCATGCGCGTCGTGCAGGCTGAAAGCGTGATGGAGCCATATGTGCTGCCGTGGTAACTGTTGATGAAAGTGATGATCTTCGGGCGGCCGGTGTAAGCCCGTGCAAGCTTGACTGCCGCGTCATTTGCGTCCGATCCGCAGTTCCCGAAAGCGCACTTCACTTTCCCTCCGCCCGGATAGACCGAAGCGAGCCTCTCCGCATATTCGACGGTCGTGCGCCCATATGAATAGACGACGGTGTATTGGGCATATTTTTCGAGCTGTCTCTTTATCGCCTCCGTGACCTCGGGGAATGTGCTCCCGAGATTCAGCGACGATGCGCTCGAAAGAAAATCGATAAATTCGTTCCCGTCCTCATCGGTGATGAGCGAACCTTCGATCTTTGCAACCGCCAAAGGGTAGTAAGTCAGCTTCTGGCACTCGGCGATGACGCCTTTGTCCCTTGCCACAAGGGCTTCGCACCTGTTTGTGTCCATATTTTGCCTCATTTCCTGTACAGTGCCGCAGTATCGCTATAGTATAGCGTTTTCTACATCCATATACTATCCAATTCGGAAACAAAGTTGAAGGTTATGGCAAAATATATCTGAAACAAACCCTGTGTATTCGAAGCAGCTTACTCACTCGCCCATAAGCTCTTCCCATTCTTCCAGCAACGCTTCAAGCTCGTGCTCGTTCCAGACTATATTCTCGTGGATCTCTTTCAGCTTTGCGGCATCTGTGGCTACGGATGGCTCGGACAGGGATTCTCTCAGGTTTTCGATGAGGGCTTCCTTTTCGGCTACGGCTTTTTCATTTTCCGACAGAAGGCGGGCCCTTCTTCGCTTTGCTGCCTCATCCTGTTTTTTCAGACGCCTTTCGGTTGCCGATGAAGTGGCGGCTCCCGTACCGCAGGGCAAAGCTATCCCTCCAGAGCCTGATCCTCCGGGATCTGTCATTCCGGCACCTGACCCTGCGGCACCTGACTTGCCGGTGCCGCTCGTTCTGCCGGCACCTGGCCCTTCGACCCCCGTCCCCCTGGCGGCCGCTTCCCCGCCTTTCTTTTTATCCACATAGTATTCGTAATTGCCGGGGTAGACGGCCAATCCGTTTTCGGTCAACTCGAATATGCGAGAAGGGATCCGTTCGAGAAAGTAGCGGTCGTGCGAGACCGCGAGTATTGTCCCATCGAAGTCTTCAAGCGCGCTTTCCACAGCTTCCATAGAGGCTATGTCGAGGTGGTTCGTGGGCTCATCAAGCAAAAGGAAATTTGCGCCGCCCACTATGAGCTTCAGCAGGGATAGCCTGGCTTTCTCGCCTCCGCTGAGGGAAGCTATATCACGAAATACCATATCGCCTTTAAACAGAAAACTCCCGAGCAGCTTTCGCCTGTCGGTGTCGCTCATGAGAGGAAGGGCGTCCTGTATCTCTTCGAGTATCGTGCCGCTTCCCAGAGATCGGCGGTGCTGGTCGTAGTAGCCGGTTTTGACGCCGACACCGAGCCGGATGAAGCCAGAGGCCGGCTCTTGGGCACCCATTATGGTATTCAGCAAGGTGGTCTTGCCGACGCCGTTTTTTCCGATCATGCAGATCTTTTCTCCGCGTCTGATGTCGAAGCCCACTCCTTCGAATAGAGTACGTTCGGAGGCTTCACATCTTTGTCTGAATTCGGCATTGCTGTTTGCAGGACAAAGGGAATCGTCCCCTTGTCTTGCACCCTTGTCTTGCGCAGGACAAAGGGAAGCGTCCCCGTGTCTTGTGTGTCCGCTGAGAAACCCGGTTTTGTTTTTTGCAAGGGTCGGGGCAGTGGCACTGTTGCCTGTGACTTTCAACGTGAGCCCGTCTGCGAGCAAGACGTTTTCGCCGCTCCTTTTGGCGTCGCCAAATGAGATCTTCATCGCTTTGCCTCCGCCGGTGCTGCGCGAAAGAAGCGACTTGTCGACGGGCTCCCTTTTCCGGTCGGCAAGGCGCAGGCGTTTTTCCCTTGATGCGGCCCTCTTTGCCAGCAGCTCCGTCCCGCGCTCTTTCATATGGCGGATCATTGCTTCCTGCCTTGCGCGTTCGACAGCTTCCTTTTCCGCAGCTCTTCTGGCGGCTTCTTCCTCGCCGGCGCGCTTCACTGCGTACTCGGAATAGTTGCCTTTGTATGTCCTGAGGCTGCCACGGTCGAGTTCGAATATCCTGCCAACCGTCCGGTCGAGGAAGTAGCGGTCGTGGGAAACGGTGATGACGGTACCCGAAAAATGCCGTACAAAGGATTCCACCCATTCGAGCATATCGAGATCCAGGTGGTTTGTCGGTTCGTCAAGAAGCAATATGTCCGGGCGCTCCGACAGAAGCCTGTCAAAATCGATCCTCGCCAGTTCGCCTCCACTGAAGGTCTGCTCCCCTTCGCGCAGGGTTCCCGTCTTTTCCTGTTTCAGGTAGCCCACGGACAGGCTTTGGCCTGTCCGGAAAGATCCCGAATCAGCTTGTTCGAGCCCAGCGAGGATCTTCAGCAGGGTGCTTTTGCCCGAGCCGTTGGCACCGATAAGCCCGATTTTTTCGCCTTCCTGCACACTGAAACGGACGCCCGAAAAGATGACGTCCGTTCCGTATTCTTTTGACAAATTTTCAGCTTGGATTGCAACCATGGTCAGCCGAGCGCGGCGGTAATCCTGTCAAGGCCTTCTTTTATGACGCTTCTCGGCGACGCCGCATTCATCCTGACGTGCCCTTCGCCGCCTGAGCCGAAAGGCGAACCGAGGTTCAGCCACACTTTCGCTTTGTTCAAAAACAGGTCGTCAAGCTCGGCGTCGGTCTTCGCTATCTCGCTACAGTCAAACCAGCTTAAATAAGTGCCTTCCGGCTTCGTGTAGTGGATCCCGTCCCATTTTTCCGCATACTCGGCAATGAGGTCTATGTTGCCTTTCAGGTATACGCGCAGCTCATCAAGCCACTCCTGGCCGCCCTCATATGCAGCCTTGCAGGCGATGAGCCCGGGTTGTCCCATGTGAGGCATGCCGACATTCTCGTACTCCTTATTGAAGCGCGCGAGCATGTCTTTGTTCCTGATGAAAATATTGGAATTGCCAAGCCCCGCCAGGTTGAAGGTTTTTGACGGCGCAGTGCAGGTGATGGCGATATTGTCAAATTCGTCCGACAGGGTCGCAAATACAGTGTGCTTGTGATCAGAAAATACGAAGTCCATATGGATTTCGTCGGCGACCACGACCACTCCGTGTTTCAGGCAGATCTCGCCCATGCGGGTGAGTTCGTCTTTCGTCCACACTCTGCCGACAGGGTTGTGAGGGCTGCACAGTATGAAAAGCTTCACATCGTTATCGATGATCTTCTTTTCAAAATCGTCGAAATCTATCTCGTAGTAGCCCTTGCCGTCCTTGTTGATGAGGTCGCTTGTCACCATCTTCCGCCCGGTCCCATTTATCGTCATCAGGAATGGGAAATAGACGGGGGTCTGGATGATCACCGCGTCCCCCGGTTCGGTGAAAGCCCTCACTGCGACATTTATGGCTGGGACGACTCCGGGAGTATAGGTGCACTCGGAGGCGTTCACGGTCCAGTCGAAGTTCTTTTTCATCCATTTGATGATAGGGTCGAAGTAGTCGTCATTTGGCTGTGCATATCCAAAAATGCCAAAATCTGCATTTTCCTGCATGGCTTTTATCACATATGGCGCTGTCGGAAAATCCATGTCCGCCACCCAGAGCGGAAGAACGTCATCTGAAGCCCCTACCAGTTCGGTCGCCATTTTTGCCGCGAAGGTGTTTTTCCGGTCGACCACCTTGTCAAAATCAAATGCCATAACTTAACCTCCTTCTCATATAGACTTATAAAATATTTGTTCCCGCAGGAAATAGCACACAAAACCAGGGAGCCTTGCGTGGGCTTGCCGAAAGAAAACATCTGGTACAGTCGGGTTCTGACATCATAGTCCGGAAACTCTCTTTTTCGTCAGCTCCGGGGACATGGCGTATGCCACAGCTGTCTGTGGGGTGATACGCCCTTCCTTTGCCAGCCTCAAAAGCTCGGCGTCCATGGTGACCATGCCTTCTGCCGCGCTTGATGTGATGACGCTGTCGATTTGGTGGATTTTGCTCTCTCTGACCATATTTTTGATAGCGTCGTTTACTATCATGATTTCAAACACCGGCACTGTGCTGCCGTCCGCCCCCGGGATCAGTTGCTGGGAGATCACGGAGGAGAGCACCATGGCGAGCTGCAGGCGTATCTGCCCCTGCTGGCCTGGCGGGAAAGCGTCGACGATGCGGTCGATGGTATTGGCGGATCCGACCGTGTGGAGGGTGGATATGACCAAATGCCCTGTTTCCGCAGCTGTCATGGCTATCTCGATCGTGGCTGCGTCGCGAAGCTCCCCGATGAGGATCACGTTTGGCGCTTGCCTCAGCGCGGCTTTCAGCGCCACCGGGTAGCTTACCGTATCGAGGGATATTTCCCTTTGGCTTACGATGGACTGCTTGTGCTGGTGGAGGAATTCTATTGGGTCCTCAAGGGTGATGATGTGTGCGTTCCTTACATTGTTGACTTCATCTATGATGCATGAAAGGGTAGTGGATTTCCCGCTGCCGGTGGGCCCTGTCACAAGTACCAGGCCTTTTGTGCGAAGCCCCTGGTCGAGGGCTATCCGGGGTATCCCGAGGTGCTGCGGGTCGGGCAGTTCGAACGCGACTATCCTGATGACGGCGGACAGCGTTCCCCTCTGCTTGTATGCGCTGACCCTGAAGCGCGCGACCCCTGGGAGGGAAAACGAAAAATCATCGTCGCCGTTTTCCTCAACCTTCGCCAGGGACCTGTTTGATGCCAGACGATATATCTCCATCAGGAGATCTTTGGTATCCGCAGGCATAAGCGGGTCTTCAGTCACTTCAGTGATCTTCCCCGCCACTTTTATGGACAGGGCTTTGCCGACTACGATATATATATCCGAAGCCTCTCTGCCTTTGGCGTCTTTCAATACTGATTCAAGTGTAAGTTCCATTGTTCTCCGTGTACCTCTCCATTGATTATAGCATTGCTTGCCGCTTATGGGTACCTGCCGCCTTGCCTGACTTACTGGAACAACTGGATGGAATCGTCAGGGACCCAATCTTCAGTCGGGACAAGCTTCCAGCCTTTCACTGCCAAATAGCCTCCAGGCTCGACGCTCAGGGAGACATCCAGCACCCTGAACCGGTCGACTTCCACGGTGTATGCCACTGTGACGGCTCCGCCTGATGATGTCACGTCGTAGCCGCCAGCCGACAGGGCGTCAGCCCAGTCGCCTCCCGCCTGCGCGGCGTCTGCCACCTCCGCCATCTTTTCCGTGGCTGCGGCGTCGGCTTTGTAGTATGCGGAGATGCTTTCCTCGGTTTTTTCCGTGAGCTGGAAGTCCGCTTTTGACATGACCACCGACAGTGAGGCAAAGACGACGAGGACCAATATCACGAGGATCGCGATGATGGACGGGACTCCCATGCTGGTCCCGAAGCCGGCCCTTTTTCTGAATGAGCTGCTTTGTTTTTTCATCAGTTTGAAAACACCTTTGCCTGCATGGAGTAGATTGGCTCGCCTTTTTTGTACACCACTATATCCGCACTCCTGATATGGCCGCTTACTTCGTTGTTTTCGATAGCCACCTCATAGTAAGCTTCGCCGTTGCCTTCGCCCACGGCCTGCCACGACTTATCATACAGTGCCGCCGCATCCTCAGCCTCACCGGCTTTGAATTTTTCGATTGCTGTCTGCGCGTAGAGGACGGACATCGATTTTTCGCGGGAGTCTGTGCTCATCTTGTAAGAGGACGCGAATATCTGCGCGCACACCGCCGAAGCAAAAGTGAAGACGAGGATTATTATCATGAGTTCGAACAGGAAAACTGCGGACTTTGAAGTCTTCATCACGTCGTCCTCCAGCTTATGTAAGCGCTCTCTGTGAGGCCGTCGGCAGTCGTCACCGTCATGGTGATCCCTTTCTCGCTTTCATCCAGGCCCAGTTTCCCAAGCTCCATGATGGAGGGGGCGTTCGCTGCTTCGAAATCGGGTTTTGCCGATTCAGAGTCCTTTGATACCATCACTTCCCGCAGCTTGCCGTCATATACGAATATGATCGTCTCGTATGAATAGCCGTCTGTAGTATAGTCTTCCCTGATGGACAGCGCCTGGGAGCCCGCGACTTCTATCACGTTTATGGAATCCCCGTTCTTTGACCTGACTTTTTCGGAAAGGTAGCCGAGAGATGTCCTTGTATCGTAGTTTTCCTTCATGCTTTCGGCACCGGTCGAATATACTCTCGCCCCCATCATGGCGACGAAGATCGCCGACAGCGCGAAGATCGCGAGCAGCATGACTGTGAACATCAGGTTGATGCTGGTTTTTTCTTTTTTCACAAACTATCCCTCCGCTGCTTTCGTCCCGCCGTCGCCGTTGCCGACGGCAAAGGCAAATCCCGTCTTTTTCTCAAAGACATTGACTTCGGGAAGCAGGTTTCCTCCGGTAGCCCTGTAGTGGTAGATATATTTATCCTCATCAAGCACTATCCCGTAGTTGTCAACCAGGTATTCCAGCCCGGGAGGGTATCGCGACTCGATCGCGTAGCACTGCACAGCCGCCCTGACTATGGCGTCCTCGACGATCTGCCGGTGCTGCTCATCCCGGCTTTCTTCAAAGTGCCCAACGCTCCACCCGATCAGCAGGATCGCGGCGATAAGCGCAACGACAAACAGCGACGCCTTTACGGCGATACTTGTTTTTGGGGGTCTGAACAGCCTTGTTCTCATATGGTTATCCTTCAGTGTCCGTCAGTGGCATCATGCCGCTAGATTATTTGCGACATCACTCCGAGGAGCGGCAGCATGGCGGACAGAAGTATCAGCCCTACTATGACGCAGAGGATGGCGACCATCGTCGGCTCAATGATGGAAATAAGCCCGTCAAGCCCGTCGTCAACTTCCTTTTCGTAATCGTCTGCGATCTTTGCCATCACTGTGTCGAGGTTGCCCGATTTGAAGCCGAGCGCGAGCATCCGGGCTTTTATCCCTGTGAACACCCCAGCGCTCATCACGGATTCGGTGAAGGACTCTCCGCTGTCCGTCAAAGTTTTCAGCCGTTCGACTTTGCCATGCATGCGTTTGTTTGTAATGAGCGGCAGAGTGAGGTCGACCGCCTGGCTGACGTCGAGCCCGCTTGCGAGCATGAGGGACATCCCCGATGCAAATTTGCTCGTCGCCATTTTGTCGGCGAGGTTTTTGAAAACGTTCTGCCCGAGGGTGAGGAGGGCTTTGCGCCCTTCGGTTGTGAGGCGCATGGCGATCACTATGGCGCCTATCGCCGCTATGGCTATGACAAGGTAGCCTGCGGATGAGCTTATCGCCGCCCCTATTTTCATGGCGCCTGTGGCCAGCGACGACATCTCGCCTCCGAGGGTGTTGTATATCTGGTTGAATATCGGGAGGACCCTTGTTATCAGGATGATGGTGATGGCTATCAGTATGACGAGCATTATGGCGGGATAGGTGATGGCACTGCGCGCGCTCCGGGAGATGCCGTCCTCCCTTTCGTAGTATCTGCTCAGGGAATCGAGGACACGGTCAAGCCTGCCCGAAGTCTCCCCGATCTCGATCATCTGCGTCATGTAGACAGGAAAGACCTCGGTCTTTCTCAGCGCTTCGGAGAGCGCCCCGCCCGATTCGAGCGTATCGAGGATACTTCCCAACAGCTTTCTCGGGGCCTCTGTCTCGGCGTCCTCTATCAAAAGGATGATGGCTTCCGAGACAGGGATGCCTGTTTTGACAATCAACGAAAGCTGCGCCGAGAACGCCGCAAGCTCTTCCGCCGGAAGTGATGATTTACTGCTCATAGTTTTCCTCCTGATGCCTCTTATGCTTTCAATAGTCGTAAAGAGGGCTGTAACTCGTGCCGTCGCCTACCTGATTTGGGTCCGCTTTGTCTCCGCTTGCGGAGAATGTGGGATCCATCCTCGTCCAATCCTCATTTTTGAAATCTATGACGCCATCCACCCAGCCTTCGCCGGGAACGTGGACGCTTATCCATGCGTGATAGGCTTCGCCGGCATATCCTACCACAAGCTTCGTCGGAATGCCCTGGGATCTCAGCATGGAAGAAGTGAGTGAAGCGTAGTCAAAACAGATGCCTGTGCCGGTGGCAAGCGTTTCGTCAGGATTTGGTATGTACCCCGATTGCACTGTGGCTGCTTTCGCGTAATCATATGTCACGTTTTCCGTCACAAATATATAGATATTTTCTACGACGCCGAGATCTGTTTTTCTCGGAGCGGCCTCTTCCGCCGCTTTCGCGACGAGTGCGCTTTCAGGCGTGAAGCTCGCGTACTGGTTCGAATGCAGGAAAGGCTGGTATTCGTCCGCCATTTGCGCGCTGAAATTCGTGCTTGTCGCCTGCGCGTACTGGTCGCCCGAAACATTCGTGAAAACGGAAACTGTGTAGTTGCCGTTGCCCTGCGACAAAGGGAAGGCTGTGAAGCCGACGTTTGGCATAAGCACGTAGGTATACGGTGTCTGGCCTTCAAAGGCGACCTGCACTTTGATGGTCGGGTTGGATCCGTCGTATTTGCACATCACATATCCGCTTGCCGCGTTTGAGAAGTCTATCGCCCCTCCGCCTCCGTTCGCGGTTTGGCTGCCGGGCGCTTGGGGCAGATAGACTCTGGGTGTGCTGTCCCTCGCGGGGAGGTCGGAAGACTCTTCGACGGTCGGCCCCGAGCCTTTTAGCTTGTTCAGCGTCCCTCCTATTTTGCTGCACGAAGAAAGGGCGGTCGCCAAACCCGCAATCAACACAATGAAAAGAATCAGTCTGTATGGTTTCTTCATCACAATATCAAAGCCCTCGCTGTCCACACGACAGGTTCATCTATAGATTGTCAAACATGACAGCCGTAAAAAATTAAAGTATTCATCGTCCTGATTATTATACCTCAAAAAAATCACGAAAAAAATAACAAGTATATCTGAATAACCACACACATCAAAAGACAGGAAAATATAACACAACGCATATTGCTATTGAGGGCCACTGCGAGTAAAATACGTGGAATAATTCCGGTTAGAAGCCAGCCGGAGGTTCATAGCAATAAGTGAAAGAGAGGTGTAGTATGGCTATTTTTGAAGGAGCGGGTACAGCTATCGTAACGCCGTTTAAGAACGGGAAGATCGATTTTGACGCCCTCGGCAAACTTCTGGAATGGCAGGTAGCTGAGGGTATTGATGCCATTATTATCACCGGAACGACTGGAGAAGCATCAACGCAGACCGACGACGAGCAAATCGAAGCGATCAAGTTTGCCGTAGATACTGTCGCGAAGCGCATTCCTGTCATTGCCGGCGTAGGCAGCAATGACACTAAACATGGGATCCATCTGTCGCAGAGGGCGGAAAAAGCCGGCGTTGACGGCCTGCTTCATGTGACCCCCTACTATAATAAGA
Source organism: Eubacteriales Family XIII. Incertae Sedis bacterium (assembly GCA_031266515.1). Classification (GTDB taxonomy): domain Bacteria; phylum Bacillota; class Clostridia; order Peptostreptococcales; family Anaerovoracaceae; genus JAISAW01. The sequence continues at coordinate 3,605 of JAISAW010000063.1, read as the reverse complement.
CGAGCAAACCGGGCTTGATAAAACACTTCACGATGATTGCCGAAAGCGTGAGTGCGCCCATCATCCTCTATTCGGTGCCGGGCAGGACCGGGCTGAACATCACCCCCGAGATCGTCGCCGAAGTGGCGAAGGTCCCAAACATCGTGGCTATCAAAGAGGCTACAGGCAATATCTCGCAGGTGGTGGAGATCGCGCGCATATCGCCGCCAGGATTTGACATGTATTCAGGCAATGACGACATGATCATCCCGCTTATGAGCGTGGGTGGCATAGGCGTCATATCCGTGCTGTCAAATATCCTTCCGAAAGAGACGCACGAGATGGCCGATAAATATCTCAAGGGCGACATAAAGGGAGCGGCGGCTCTCCAGCTCAAGTACAAAAAGCTGATCGACCTGCTGTTCTGCGAAGTGAACCCTATTCCCGTAAAAGCGGCTCTTTATATGATGGGAAAGATCGAGTACGAGTACAGGATGCCTCTCTGCCAGATGGAAGAGGGCAACTACGCGAAGCTGAAAGCCGAGATGGAAGTGCAGGGGCTTATCTAAAGCACTTGGCTACGCCCGGAAAACCAGCCCGATATACGGAAAGCAATAAGACCATTAAAGATCCGCAGTGTGCCTGCAACGGGCGTGGCTGCGGATCTTTGCTTTTTGCCCTGGCAATAAGATCAAAAATACTTTTCCATTGAAGAATAAATTATTTGTTCTGTGGTATCATAGATGTGTATTGATACGAGCTTTAATATGCGTCGGCAAGGTAAGTCGAAGGACAGATATAGCATGACAGAAAAAAATAGAAAAATAATCGTGTCGATTGACGACGATCAAATTATTCTGAACCAAATAGTGGATGCGCTCAGTGAGCAATACTCCATCAGGCCTTTCAAGTCCGGGGAGAAGGCGATCAAGTTCATAAAGAACAACAGGACAGACCTCATATTGCTTGACTGCAATATGCCTGACGGGCTGTCGGGCTTTGAAGTGCTTGAAAGGCTTCAGAAAGACCTTGAGGTGAGTCATATACCGGTCATTTTCCTGACGGGCTCAGTGGACGACGACGATGAGGTCAGGGCACTTGATTCGGGAGCGATCGACTTCGTGATAAAGCCTATCAAACCGGTAGCCCTGCAAAAAAGGGTGGCTATGCAGATAGAGCTTACCGAATACAGGACCAGGCTGGAAAACATGGTCCTGCAGAAAACGAAAGAGCTTTCAGATGCATACGAAAAGCTTCTCGACAGGGAAAAGGTCACCCTTGACCTGCTCGCGAAAGCCGGCGACCTCAGGGACCACGATACAGGGGAGCATATCCAGCGGACTGCGGATTTTTCGCGGATCATAGCGAATGACCTGGCGCAAAACCCCGCCAGTGGGTACGAGATATCTCAGTCTGCTGCCGACGACATAGCGGAAGCCACCAAGCTGCACGATATAGGGAAGATAGCTATGCCCGACAACGTGCTGCTCAAACCGGGCAAGCTCACTCCTGAAGAGTTTGACATCATCAAGACCCATCCGGCGTTCGGGGCCGGCATGCTTTTGGAAGCGGTAGGCAGACTTGGAAACGACAATCTGCTCAAGGAAGCTTACGATATAGCTTACAGCCATCACGAGAAATGGAACGGCAGCGGATACCCTCTCGGGCTTGCTGGGACCGAGATACCCCTGAGTGCCAGGATCGCGGCCATTGCAGACGTTTTTGACGCGCTTACCTCGGACCGCCCATACAAGAAGGCATTCAGCATTGGCGATGCGCTTGATATCCTGTACGATGGCGCCGGCCAGCATTTTGACCCGAACCTCATAGAAGTGGTCAAAAAGCATGAAAAAGATTTCGCACAAATCAGGCAGCAGCGCAGTTGACCAATAAAAGAAGGAGTTCGGAACCATGAATGACATTAACGATATCAAAGCATTATTCGACGATGCGGGTATAGAAGGGATGGATTTCGACAAAGGCCTGGGCATGTTCGCGGGGCAGGTGAAGATATATTTGAAAATACTGAAGACGTTCATCGACAATATAGGCGGGCACCTGGAGGAGCTTGCTGCGCTGAGCGAACCGGGGCTTGCCGACTACGCCATAAGGGTCCACGGCGTCAAAGGAAGCTGCTACGGCATAGCGGCCATGAAAGAAGGCGACCTGGCAAAGGAGCTTGAGTTCGCGGCAAAAGGCGGCGACTATGCGTTGGTATCGTCAAAAAACCAGGCGTTGATCGACGCCGTATACGAACTCAGGGGCAAACTGGCGGCATTCCTCGATGCTGTCCGGGATGACGGCCCCGGTGGGGAAAAGAAGGCTGCGCCCGACAAGGAGCTTCTCGCAGGGCTTGCGGAAGCGGTCGAGACTTACGATGTGGATAAGGTCCGAAGCGTCGTGGAAGAACTCGAAAAATTTTCTTACGCCCATGAGAAAGACAGGGAGCTGGTCGAGTGGCTCAGCGCAAAAGCTACTTCGTTTGAATACGAAGAAATAAGCGAGAAACTGAAAGAGATATCTTGAAAAGGGCATTATTGATAATAGCCATTGCAGTATGCGTTTTGACGGCGTGCGTCAGCGCATACTTTCTTATTGACTACTATCGCGGGGCAAGGGAGTCGGAGGACGCTTTCGAACGGCTTCGCCCGCCTGTGAGCGAAGCGGGCCAAATCCCTCTGTACAGCGATGCACTTCCTTCCTACATGGCCTTGAAGGAACAGAACGGCGATTTTTCCGGTTGGCTCTATATAGTGCAGGCAGGCGTGAACTACCCTGTGATGCACACGCCGGGCGATCAGGACTACTACCTGAGGCGGGATTTTGAAAAGGGCTACAGCGAAGCCGGCACATTGTTTGCAGGGGAGCCGAGTGACCCTCTTCGCCCATCGGACGTGGTGCTTATCTACGGGCACAACATGAACAGCGGGACCATGTTCGGAAAACTTGACATTCTCGCTCGCCCCGAATATCTTGAAAAAGATGGTCTGATAGTCTTCGATACCCTTGAGGGCAGGAGCACATACAGGCTTGTCGGGCTTGCGAAGGTGAAAGTTGACGACCGTGGCCATGGCGACTATGAATATTACCTGTATGGGGATTTTTCAGACGAAAGCGATTACAACGATTTTATCGAGAATTTCAAGAAGAGGGAGATTGCCGCATCTGGCACGGCTCCAGCGTACGGCGATAAATTCCTGATGCTTTCGACTTGTGAATACTCGCAGGAAAACGGCCGCCTTGTGGCTCTGGCGGTAAGGGACGGTATCGAATACGCCGCGCCCATGGAATAGTTACGACGCTGATAAGCAATAAATGTTCGCTGCCTCAGCGCAAATAATTTGTTTATAGCGCCCTCAAGTGATATCATCGAGTGATATATTGTGGTGGGTAATTGGAAGATTGTTTTGGAAGAGTACCATACGCCTGAAAAGCTTGAAGACGACAGAAATGTGAGCGAATACCTCGCTTTCCATAAGAAGCTCAGCGTTCTGATAGAACCTTATTTGGACAAGAGATGGACGCTTGCGGATATAGGGTGCGGCCAGGGGCTGCTCACTTTTCATCTGGCCCCGATGGTGAAGCATATCTTTGCGGTGGATGTCAGCGAAACGGCCATAAAAGAA
>JAISAW010000056.1 GCA_031266515.1 Eubacteriales Family XIII. Incertae Sedis bacterium | reverse complement strand
TGATGGAAAGTGCGATGCAAGATCCGAATGCCGCCTTTCAAGATGCGAATTCTTTGACGGCGCAAATAAACGGGAACATCGTTTCACTCGGTGCCATAGCGGGGATAATCCTCGGGATGCTCGTATTCATGATCATAAGAGGCAAGAGCCTTTTCACCGATGTCCTTAAAAAACCTGAAAACGGCGAAGTACACCCTATGCTCGTGTTTGGCGTCATACTTGGGACGCAGGCTGTCCAGCTTATAACCTCCATCGTGGGCAGCATAGCCGAAACCATAGCCCGAAACAACGGATTCTCCCTGACGGACAGCTATTCGAGCGCATTTGAGAGCATGCTGAACCCGGTCGGGATCCTTTATATCGCGCTTATAGGCCCGATATGCGAAGAAATGATATTCAGAGGCGCCTGCCTGAATACGCTAAGGAAATACGGCGACAATTTCGCTGTGGTCATGAGCGCGTGTCTGTTCGGCCTTTACCACATCATCATCTTCCAAATACCGTTTGCGCTGGTGGTCGGCATCATCCTTGGGTACGCGGCTATAAAGTTTTCGCTCAAACACGCCATCATCATCCATGCGATCAGCAATACCCTTGCGCTTTTCTATGTCTTCCTTGAGCAGACGGATTTCTCGCCATTGATGTTCATGGGCATATCGACTGTGGTGGCGGGTGTCATCCTCTTTTCCGAACGGGCGAGGATACCCGTGATGCTGAAGGCGGGCAGGAGCGCCTGGCCCGGGGTATTTGCCGCCGGCTTTACGAGCATTGCATTTTTGCTCTACGCTGTCGGCGCTATCGGTATGGGGATCGGGCTTATCATGATGATGACGTAGCCGGCAACGATGCCGTTGATATTGATATAGCAGTGATGCAGTTGATAGAGTGATGACGCGGGCAGCGTAGCAGAAATGAGGCAAAACATGAGAGATTTCATATACGGAAAGAGCGATGTATTGGTGGCTTTACTCATAATAGCCATCGCCGGAACAGTCATTTTCACGCGTGTCAATGCGATAATGGAGTATCCGGCAAGAGTGGCTGCGGAAGCTGAAGAACAAGCGGCCGAAGATGAGAATGCCGCAGGCGTGGAAGGGCTTGTGGACCTTGATGAGCAGGCTGGCGCGGGCGGAGATGGCGCAAGCGGCGAAGCCCAGGGGGACAGCGGCTCGTCTGCAGGCCAGGACCAGCAAAATACGCAAGGCTCATCGTCCTCCGCCTCAGGCAACCCTGTCAGCTTTGCAGTGGCAAGCGGGGAAGCGACATCTGTGATCGCGGACAACCTCGTCAGCGCCGGGCTCGTCGGGAGCAGACAGGCGTTTCTCGACGCGGTGAATGCGAAAAGCGCCGAGACGAGGCTCCGTGCGGGGACTTTCAGCATCCCTCCCGGATCGACGCCGGAGCAGATCGTCGATATCCTGATAAGTTAGGGCAATAAACAGCCCTTGGGTATCCGGCGCGGGACGCCCCTGCCGGAGCAAGATAATGTGGACAGTGTTGAAGAGATAAGGAGGATACAGAATGCCGCTCGTAACTACTACAGAAATGTTTAAGAAAGCCTATGAAAACGGATATGCCATCGGTGCGTTCAACGTCAACAATATGGAGATAGTGCAAGGCATCACCGAAGCCGCTCTTGAAGAAAAAGCCCCACTCATCCTGCAGGTTTCGGCAGGTGCGCGCAAGTATGCGAAACATGTTTACCTCATCAAACTCGTCGAGGCTGCACTTGAAGACACAGGCCTTCCCATCGCCCTCCATCTCGACCACGGAGCGGATTTTGAGACTTGCAAGTCATGTATCGACGGAGGCTTCACGTCCGTCATGATAGACGGGTCCGCCCATCCGTTTGAAGAAAATATCGCTGTGACCAAAAAAGTGGTGGAATACGCGCATGACCGCGGGGTGGTCGTCGAAGGCGAACTAGGCCAGCTCGCAGGCGTTGAGGACGACGTCAATGTGGAAAGCCATTCGTACACAGATCCGGCGCAAGCTGAGGAATTCGTCGAAAAGACGGGTGTTGACTCTCTTGCCATCGCGATAGGCACTTCCCACGGTGCCTACAAGTTCAAACCGGGGCAAAAACCGCAGCTCAGGTTTGATATCCTTGAAGACGTCAAAAGCAGGCTTCCCGGATTTCCGATCGTACTGCACGGAGCGTCCTCAGTCATCCCTGAGTTCGTCGAAATCGTAAACAAGTACGGCGGTGCCATGCCCGACGCCATCGGCATCCCTGAGGATATGCTCAGGCAGGCGGCGAAGAGCGCGGTATGTAAGATAAATATCGACTCTGACCTGAGGCTTGCGATGACGGCGACAATAAGGGAGCACATGGCGAACCATCCTTCGGATTTCGATCCCAGACAGTATCTGACCCCTGCGCGCGACGCCATCAGAGGGATGGTAAAAAGAAAGATCGTGAACGTGCTCGGGTGCGGCGGCAAAGCGTGAGCCAATTTCGGACAGGCAGTGAAATGGGCGAAGGGCGCGTGAACGAACGTGGCTGAAAGGCATACCATAGAGATCACCGAGTTTGAAGAAGGGCGCAGGCTTGACCGCCTCCTTAAAAAATATCTGCCCGGCGCGCCTCTGTCACTGATATACCGGCTCATAAGAAAAGACGTGAAAGTGAACGGGCGCCGGGCTTCGCAAAACGTGCTGCTGTGTCTCGGCGACGTGGTGGAGATCGCATTGCCCGAATCAGCCCTCGGTGAGCTTTCGGCGCGGAAGGCGGGAAACGGAAGGGCTAAAAGGCAGTTCAAGGTCGTCTATGAAGATGAAGCTGTCCTCGCGGTGAGCAAGCCATTCGGCCTGCTCACCCACGGCGATGACCGTGAGAAAAAGGATACGCTCGCAAACCAGGTGACAGACTATCTTATCGCCAGCGGCGGTTTCGACCCGCGGCGAAACCCCACGTTTTCCCCTGCACCCGCGAACAGGCTCGACCGCAATACGACGGGGCTCGTGCTCTTCGGCAAAACGCTGCCGGCGCTTCAGGCTTTGGCTGCGCTGGTCAGAGGCGGTGGCGATGTGAGAGTCGGGAAATATTATTTGGCGGTGACAAAGGGTGAAATAAGGACAAGCCTTTCCTTTTCTGATAATATGGTCAGGATTGAGGAAGAAGGAAAAACCGTAACGCTTCCGGACGGGGCGGAGGACGGGCGCCTCATGAAGACAGAGATCCGCCCGGTGAGCGCCGGCAAAGGGTATTCACTGGTGGAAGCCAGGCTTATCACGGGCAGGACACATCAAATCAGGGTCCAGCTCGCAGCCGCCGGATACCCGATTGCGGGGGATCGAAAGTACGGCGACCCGCAGCTGAATGCGAGATTGCTGAAGCAATTGGGGCTGAAAGCCCAGATGCTTCACTCGTGGAGGCTGGAATTTCCCGAACTCGAAGGTGCGCTCAACGGAGTGTCCGGCAAGACACTCACCGCTGCGCCGCCAAAGGAATTCGAAGAAACCGCAGCCCGGCTTGGCTTGAAGATTGCAGATAAACGTTGAAAATAAATGGAGCGCATGAGTCCACAGGAACCCGGAAAAGCGGCTCACACATTATAATGAGGGCATAAACGAGGCAAAGGCAGAGAAGATGAACGAGAAAACCGGTACGGAACCAGCGATAGATTTCAGCGAAGAAATCTTTTCAGAAGGCACAGGCCAGACGGACGAAGGCAAGAGTGATTCGCGTCCCCCCGCAGGCGCGGGCGATGAAGGCAAGCCCGCCAAAAAAAGATCCCGCAAAGGCAAGGAAGCGCTTTTCTTCCTGCGCGACATGGCTATATGCCTGGCGATAGTTTTCCTCGTCCTGCAAATCATCGGCCCCACCATTGTCTACGAACATTCAATGGATGAAACGCTTCACCCCAAGGACTATGTTTTTCTGAACAAGCAGGCGTACAGCTTCGGCGGCACCCCCGACCGCGGGGATATAGTCGTGTTTGAATCTTCGCTGGTGGATGAAAACGGGATCCACAAAAAGCTCATAAAGAGGATCGTCGGGCTGCCGGGCGACACTCTGGAGATACACGACGGCTATGTCTGGGTGGACGGGAAGAAACTTGACGAGCCGTTCACGAGAGACGGAGAGACCATAGGCGATATGGATGAAATAAGTATCCCGGAAAACGACTACTTTGTGATGGGCGACAACAGGCTGGTCAGTCTGGACAGCCGCAGCCCCGAAGTCGGGCTGGTCCGCGAGGACGATATCATCGGCAAGGTCATATTCAGGCTGTTCCCCCTCAGCCGCATAGGCTTGGTTTCATGAGGAGGCGTCTGTGGCGGTAAAGAAAAAAAAAGCCGGGAAAAACGGCGGCGGCAGGCATATGCTTGCGGTCAACAAGAGCGCCAGGCATGATTACTTCATCGAAGAGACCCTCGAAGCGGGTCTCGTTTTGACAGGGACGGAAATCAAATCGCTCCGGTCGGGAAAGGTCTCCATAGGTGAAAGCTACGCGAGGATAGACAGCGGCGAGCTCATCGTGTACGGGATGAATATCAAGCCGTATGAGCATGGCAACATACACAATGTCGATCCTCTCAGACCGAGAAAGCTGCTCCTGCATAGACAGGAAATCGGAAAGTGGTTTGACGCGACCAGGCAACAGGGGCTGACTATCATCCCGCTGAATATCTATATCAACAAGGACGGCCGTGCAAAGATGGAAATCGCGTTGGCGCGTGGCAAGAAGCTGTATGACAAGCGGGAGTCGATCGCCAAACGGGACGACGAAAGGCGGATGCGGAGAATCAAATCCAAATGACAGTCGACCAATTTTCAAGGACAGCCATGCAGATAGGGCAAGAGGGGCTGCAAAAACTGTTTGCTTCGAGGGTCGCGGTATTCGGTATCGGCGGCGTAGGCGGCTACAGCGCAGAGGCTTTGGCACGGGCAGGGGTCGGTGCCATTGATATCTTTGACGACGACCTTGTATGCGCTACCAACATCAACAGGCAGGTCATCGCCCTTACAAGCACCATCGGGAAGTACAAAGTGGACGTGATGTCGGATCGGATAGCGGATATCAATCCAGACTGCATAGTGACGGCGCACAGGATGTTCTACATGCCGGACACTTCACCTGAAATAGATATGTCGGAGTTCGACTATGTGATAGACGCAATCGATACGGTCACGGGCAAGATCGAACTCATAATGCGCTGCAGGGAAGCCGGCGTGCCGATCGTCAGTGTCATGGGTGCCGCAAACAAGATGGATCCCACGCAGTTTGTCGTCACTGATATTTTCAGTACCGAAATGGATCCGCTCGCGAAGGTCATGCGCAAGGAGCTGAAGAGCAGGGGTGTAGGCGAACTGAAAGTCGTGTACTCAAAAGAAAGGCCGACGGAGCCGATCGAGGATATGGAGATAAGCTGCCGCTACGGCTGTATCTGCCCCGCAGATGCCCGGAGGAACTGTCTCGTGCGCAGGCAGATCCCCGCGAGCAATCCGTTCGTCCCTCCCGTCGCAGGCCTGATAGCTGCTGGAGAGGTTGTCAAATATCTCGCCCGCGCCACCCGCGCCTGAGCATAGGGGGCTGACGGACGCGCACGGTTTGCGCACTTGGGGGAAGGGAAGGCCTGTCGGCTACCCGAGAGCCGCAGCCTTGCCGCTGAAGGGCGCCAGCTCATATATCTCATCAGACTCCTTTGCGACTTCCGGGGAATGCGTCACGATAATCACGCATTTCCCTTCATCCTTCGCCATTCGTTTGAAGATATCCACAATATCCTTTTGCGTGTTCAAATCCAGGTTTCCCGTGGGTTCGTCAGCCAAAATTATGCTCGGGTCGTATGAGAGCGCCCTCGCAATGGCGACACGTTGCTGTTCGCCGCCCGAGAGTTTTAATATCCTGCGGCGTACGATATTTTCATCGAGATCGACTTTTGACAGCATGTCCATCGCGCGTTTTTGCCTGTCGGGAAATTTCTTGCCTGATGCCCTCATGGACAGCGTCACATTTTCCACCGCGTTCAGATGTGGGAGCAGGTTGAATTGCTGAAAGACGACGCCCACATACCTGCTCCGGTAGTGATAGCGGTCTATCGTCTTTATGTCCTTTCCTTCAAACAGGATACTGCCTTCTGTCGGGGACGCGAGCCCGGAGATCAGGGAGAGCAGGGTGGTCTTGCCCGCGCCGGACTTCCCTGTGACGGCGTACATCTTTCCTTTCTCAAAGGTATAGTCGAGCCCGTTCAGGATTTTATTCCCGGAATCATACCGATAGCCTACGTTTTCAAGTTTCAATAATGACATGCTGTTTTCTCCTGTGTTCATCTGTGGGTTCCTCGTTTCACGCTATTCATGCTATGTACGGTTTGCGAGAATTTTCAATGGTTCATACCGCAGGACAAAGACGACTGCGGCAAGGCTCGAAAGCAGAGTCAACAGCAATCCTATGCCAATCAATTCGCCGAGTATTGCAGGGCTGACCGTTGCGTTGATTTGATCGATGTAGCCGGCGTCTGTCCGTGCGGCGTTCAGCATTATCGTTCCGGGAAACGATCCGTTGCCGCTCTGCACCGGGCCTTCGTCCTGGCTGAAATCGCCGGGACGCCCGAAATTTTGGTTCTGTTCCTGGCTCTGTGTCTGCATCTGTTCGATTTGGGACGCGAGCAGTTGGTTTGAAATCGGGACGCTTATCGCTGCGCCGATCCCTGCCCCCAGGATCACCGCGATCAGCGTGACGCACAGCAGCTCGGTGACGAACTGCATCGCCACTTTGCCTTTTTTGATCCCGATCGCGGTGAGGACGCCTACCTCATATTTTCGTTCGCGGATGTTGAAGATGTTCACCACGATCAAAATCACCGCGCCTATCGCAAGCACTATCAGGAGTAGCGTCGTAGCGAAGCCCGAAAGGTTTTCCAGGGGTACGAGGCTCGCTTCGTAGCTGCTGATATCGGAGGATGAAAGGGTGTAGTAGTCGGAAAGCCCTCTCTCTCCAAGCTCTTCCGCGAAACTGTCGTAATCTGCTTTGTTGTCAAATACGAAAGTCGCCGCGAGTTGGCCGGAAAGAGCGGAGCTGCGCTCGTACCCCTGGATGTCTGTGACGCTCGTCCCAACTGATTCTGAATTGCTGACTATGGACGCTGCCGCCGGATAGCTGATGCATATCAGATTCGCAGGATCCTGTGCGGTCGAAAATTGAGGCCCACCGCCGGTTTCGCCCGTATCCCCGCCAGCGTAGATGCCGGTCACGGCAAAAGTATATATCTCGTCTTCATTGCTTGGGTTGCTCAGAGAAAAAGAATCGCCGATTGCAAGCCCGTTGATAGCGGCAAGCTCTTCGCTTATCAGGCAGCTCAGATCAGAGGAGTCCATGTCAAACAGCTCGCCTTCCGTGATTTTTGCGGCACCGCTTACGAATTCAGTCATGGCACTTTCCGAACTGTAGCCTGTTATGGAAAAATCTCCCATACTCATCCCGTTGTTTCCGAATATCGGTACGGGCTCGCCTCCGAATTGCCCTCCGCCGAAGCCGCCGGTGCGCATATTTCCTTCGTCACCGGTTGCTGCCTCTGCAGCTTCTTCCGCGCCGTAGGCGACGAAATCATCCGTGCCGCTCAGAGAGACCGTTTCGGAGTAATGGAAGTCCTCGACAAAATCCGAGTCCGCATAGCCCAGAAGTTCATCCAAGGCCAAATCGGGATACTGAGCCATGATCTCCTGCATGCTGCCCATGTCCATGCTCCCGTCCTCGTCCGTGCCTGCGGAGCTGCTGACGGCTTCCAGCAGTTTCTGCCGGTCTACGGCAATCGAACCGCTGATCTTCACCGCGCTCAGTCCCGCCGCTTCAGACTCGGCAGCGGCGTTTTTGATAGCGAGCGCGACGCAGGATGAGATGGCGATAGCAAGGACGATGATGCCGATGAGGATATTTCTCCCCTTCGAGCGAGCGATGCTTTTCAGCGCGTTTTGAATTACAAACATACTTACCTCTTTACAGTTGTCGGAGCAATAGCGTCAGTTCCTTATGTGCGGGCGGTGCCCCGTGGCTGATCCGGCAGCGTTCATTCGGCCGGAACGGAACTGCCGCCCGCGAGGACATTATGGGAGAGCAACCTTGAAAATAAGTTGAATGCGTATGCATGAACAATAACAACCCTGTACAGCGGCTTCAAGAAAACTTCAAGTATCGGGTGTGATGATTGCCTGATAGATGTGATAATAGCAGAAGGGTTTTTGTTGCCGTGCGCTGGCATCCGGTTAGCCGGGCGATCAAGACCCCCGGCGAAAGGTTTTGCGGAGGCGTGTATGAGGATACTTGTTGTAGAGGATGAGAGGCAGCTTTCCGAAGTCCTGGTCGATCTGCTTGAACAGGCTCTGTTTGAAGTAGATGCGGTCTACGACGGGAACGCCGGCGAGGACAATGCTATGAGCGGGATCTACGACGCGGTCGTCCTCGACATCATGCTTCCCGGAAAAAACGGGATCGAAGTGCTGCGTTCCCTGCGCGGCCAGGGCAATACCACGCCGGTACTGCTGTTGACGGCGAAGTCTGAAGTGGACGACAAGATCACAGGCTTGGATACCGGCGCTGACGACTATTTGACGAAGCCTTTTGCCGCCGGCGAACTCCTCGCACGTATCCGGGCGATCACCCGAAGGGGAGAGGCTTTCGCCCTGGATGAGATTGAAGTCGCCGGGACAAAGCTTGATAAAAACACACATGAACTGCGCGCGGCGGCAGGCTCGGTCAAGCTCGCGATGAAGGAGTACCAGATCATGGAGATGCTTCTCCAAAACAGCCGACGGATCATTCC
>JAISAW010000108.1 GCA_031266515.1 Eubacteriales Family XIII. Incertae Sedis bacterium | reverse complement strand
TCGAGCGCCATATCACCCTGGCCTCCGAACTTCGTTTTCCCGAGGAGCCCATAAAGGATGAGGTAGACGGCCGCCGCGACGATGACCCCGTCAAGCGCCGCACTGAAAAAACTGAACTTGAGCGCAACAGCGCTGCCGATGACCCATGCGGTAATCCCGCAGAAATTGAAACCTCTGACAGGATGCCAGTTCGCGGGATTGCCCCTTCCGATTATCCAGTAATCGGCCACGACGACCCCCGCTATCGTAGGCATGAGGGCGCCGATGAGGGAGACAAACGCGGTCAGGGCGTCCGCAAGGCCTGCGACGGCGACGATTATGCCGATACCACCACATATCATGGTGACCAGGGGACGCCGTTCATCTTTGAGGGAGAGCACCTTCATAACGGCCATACCGGCGGAGTATGCATTGCCCGTGTTTGTCGTCCACGTGGCAAGTATCAGAGCCAACATCCCGATTGCCGGGACTCCCATGCTGGCGAAGACGAGGGTGACATCGGACGTCCCCGCGGAGAGGGCCATCACCGCGCCTGCAAACATCATGAATACTGCCGCGGGCAGCACGCCGACAAAGACAGACAGCGCAGTCTGGCTGCGGCTCTTTGAATAACGGGCGAAGTCGCCGCCCACGACGAGGCCGCCTGCAAACAGCCCTATCGTCATGGAGATACCGCCTGCGACAGTCATCGTCGTCTCAGCCGGCGGCTGGTAGCTGCTGATAAAATCCCAACCGACGTTTTTAGTCGCATATATCACTCCGTATATGCACATCGCAAACAACGCAGGCACTGCGATGTAGTTGAGGAACTTCATGAAGGTGAAACCGTATACTGCTGTGAACAGCATGACAGCACCCCAGATAATACAGGATACCCAATACGGTATCGATATATCCGCAAACCCAAGCAGAGTATTGAAAGCGACTGCGCAGGTCGCGGTCTGTATGCCGAACCAACCTGTCTGCGCTACGAAGATGACTATGCTCGTGATATATGTCGCCCCCTTATCGCCAAAAGCCTTCACCGGCACCATGCTCGCCGGCAGCCCGAGGTCGGTCGAGACGTTGTTTGAAAAGAACATGACGCCTGCGCATATCCCGAACCCGATTGCAGCGACAAGCACGATGGTAGAGACCGAATATCCGGTCGAAAAAATACCGCCGACCATGAGCATGGGTATACATATCATTATGCCCATCCAAATGAAAGCGATGCTGATCCAGCTCTGGCGCTGGTCTTCCGGCACATGGCTCAGCGCGCGTTTTTCCATAACGCCGCGTTTTGATTTATTATCGTCCATACGCAATCCTCCAAACATTCAGCTAAAATAAAGTAAAATGAAATAAACAAGCAGCTATCGATGAATTGCAACGATTATATTTGAGGGGATTCGGCCGGCTCTATATCCGGGCAGGTGCAAAAACATAAATGAAATTTGTCTTCAAAGACAAGAATCAAACTATCACTGTATTGAAGACAATGGCAAATGCCGGAATTGCGCTACTGTGTAGCCCAAAAGCCCATTCGTCTTGATTGGAAAAGGCGGGCCGCGATGAATCTTTGACGAAGAGGGTTGTGAGAAGTTGCTACGGAGCTTGTATGAGGCGCATAAGCGCGACAGCGAGATACAGGTCGTAAGCGTCAGGCATCGTGTTGATGTTGATGCCGAGAAGTTTCTTGCATGCCCCGATTCGATATTTGATGGAACTTCCATGCAGGAAAAGGCTTGTTGCTGTACTCTGAAGGTTGCGGTCGGCGTCGAGCAGATATACAGACAGCGTCGTGATGAGGCTGTCGGAATGGTTGGCTTCCGTCAGAGGGGCGAGCAGCGAAGTATACTCCTGTACAAAAGCATCGCCTTCAGCAACAATAGAGTGGCATTTTTTCGCAAAGGCGAGATGATGTTTGTTGAAGACTCTCCTGTCCGGATAGATGGCCCTCAGTTCATTTTCGCGCTCTGCAAAAGAATGGTATATATCTTGGATTGAGGATGCATCGGCCAGTCGGTTAGCTGTCAGGAGGATGGTCGTTTCCCCGTTTTTCATGGCTGCGTCTGAGTAATTGACAAACCCTGTATCAAGGTCGGCATCGAGGTCAAGGTACTGCGAAGCCTCAAGAAGAGCTACCGCCGTATCGTTTATGACTGCGGCCAGGGCATTCTTTTTCTGGTCATTCAGGTAAACTCTGACACATGAAGCTATGCGCTCAGCTTCAAAACGTCCCTCTTGGCCTTTGGCTGTTTTTTCTCTTTGCCCCCCCCCATTTTTGACTACCCACAGGGTTGAGAATTTGCCGAGGTCAAGCCCGTAGCGCATCGTCAGCTTCCGAACAAGGAGGTGTTCGCCTTTTATGATTGCCGGCAATATCATGTCCCTGTTTTCCATCTGAAGCGAGACATTCCATGTTGCGCAGAACAAGGATATGATCTCCGCGCTCTGAATCAAGTCCCGGTGGCTCGGTTCAGCCTGGACGCTCACTGCAAAGAGATTGAGGTTTACGCCATTTGCCAATCTTATGGGCTGCCGCCTCACGTGAAGCGTTTTGCCGTCCTCGGCGTATTCAAAGACGTCAAGTCCGCTGCTGGTTTGGCTGATCGCTTTGTAGTGCTGCAGCAAGCCTATGTAGTTCTCCGTCCTTGACATCGGCCATGATGCCGTTTCAAGCAGCTCCACCTCGCTGTCCGTCAGCAAAAAAGTTATATTCAGGCGGTCGCTCAGCAACCGGAGTACGGTGTTCAGCGTACGCTGCCTGTCCTTTAGCTGCGAAACGATCTCAAGGATAGGGAAAACATAGTCGTGCTCCGCTTGTTGGTCATCATAGATGGCCCGATCCACTTCGCTGAGCACTTCCCCATACCTGAAATCCTTCTCGTTTTGAGGCATCACTATCAGAGGGAGCCCCACTTCTTCGGCGGTATCTATCACTCTCTGGTCAAGTTCGGGTATGAATACGCCTACGTAGTACAAAATGATGCCGACGATACCGACTTCTTTCAGCCGGACGAGGGCGCTGCATTGCTTGTCAACATCGTCTTTGATGGAGATAAAGGCTGTGATTGCAAGCTCGTTGCCGACGAAAAATATGTCCTGGAGCATGTCAAGCTCCGCGTATTCAAGCACAGATATCGACATGACGACTTTGTCGAGATGGCCTTTGCCGGCTACGCATGTCGCCTGGCTAAGCGAAGGAAGCCGCAAACAATCGGCAATTCTAATGCTCATCCGAGTCTCCTTTCAATCGGCAGCCAGTTAGAGGATAGCATATTTCGCATTTTACAAACTACCTGATCGGACAAAAAGAACGCATTACTTTTCACCTTGCCGGCCAATGACCATCATACTGTCCGCAAGGTATTTTTGCTCATATCAGGAATAGCCACAGGGGATCTCCGATAACCCGTGCCGTTAGGATTTGCTGCGAAGTTTGCTGCAATTCGTCGACAAAAACACAGCAATAGCAGCGCTATTGCAAGCCATATGAGGATTTTTGGCGATGAAGTGCGGAAAATATGCGGCAAAGGCGTACGGCAGAAGGTACTTGGAGATCTCACACACTTTATGATGGAGGTGGATCCATGGCAAGAATTATGAAGAGGGAAAATATCGTAAGCATTCTCTACGGAGCGACTCTGCTCGGGGCAGGCGGAGGCGGGTCGCTCAGCGATGGCCTCAAATGCCTCGCAGACCTTGAGGCGGATACCGGCAAGGACTTCGAGTGCAGGATGATCGATGCAGATGAAATGGAAGACGGCCAGTATGCAGGCGTGATTGCCGGGACAGGCTCCCCCGCAGTGCTAAAGCAGGTCCACTGGCGCGACGAGGGCGTCAACGCCTTCAATGCACTGAAGCATGTCTGTTTTTTTGAGGGCAAAAAGATCAACTACCTGGTCAGCGGGGAGCAAGGAGGATTTGCAACGTTTACGCCTTTCCTCGTCTGCTCCATCCTCGGCATGGATGTCGTCGACGCTTGTTGCTGCGGCCGCGCTGTGCCCGGGCTCGATGCGACGCTCGCCAATGTGCATGGCATTCCGACAAGCCCTCTCGTGGTCTCGTCCAAGGAGGGAAATACGATAGTCGCTTTCCCAAAAGACCCTTTTAACGGCAAGCGCGCAGAGAATATCCAAAGAAATTATGTGCAGAGCCAGGGATGGATCGCGGCTTTCGGCACATGGGTGTGCAGCAAGGACGACATTAAAAACAAGATCGCGTTCGGGGAAATCAGTTTCGCGGAGACGGTGGGCGAGCAAATACTTGCCGCCAGGGCCGCAGACGGCGACGTCGCCGAATACATAGCCCGGAAGATCCCCTGCCGCAAACTCTGCACAGGCGTGATAACGAAGAAGACCCTTGAGAAAAAGGCAGGCTGGGACTGGGGCTATAACGAGATAACGGCGGACGACGGCAAAAAATACTACATAGATTTCAAAAACGAAAATATCGTCGCGCGTGATGAGGATGGCAAAGTCTATATGACCGCCCCCGACCATATCAGTGTGATCGAGACGACCGGATATCTGCCTCTATCCAATTCGGACACAGAGGAAGGGCAGCACGTCTCAGTCCTCCTGCTCCCTGTCCATGAAGCCTGGTGGACGACACCGAAAGGCGCGGAGGTGTGGCAGCCCTACTACGATACCGTCGGATATACAGGCGACGGCCCGGTTCGTTTCTAATGGCGACTTCATTTTGGCAATGGCAGGAGGTGCAAGAATGTCCAGGATTTTGAAAGAAAACGATATTAAAGAAATTATTGTCGGTGCCGCATTTCTCGGTGCGGGCGGGGGAGGAGGGCTTGACGACGGGCTGATAATGCTTGAGGAAAATATAAGCAAAACACCCGGGTTTGAAGTCACTCTCATTTCGCCGGAAGAGCTCGCCGACAACAGCAACGCCGTCATGATAGCAGGCCTCGGGTCACCGCAGGCCCTCAAGGAAAAGGAAGATAAATTTCTCAATGAGACACGGTATGCCTTTGAGTCGATGGAGCACTCCGCGTTTCTGGCCGGCAAACACATTGATGCGATCATCCCTGTAGAGATTGGTTCAGTCAATACTTTTGTCCCGATGATACCCTGTGCCACGAAGGGCATCCCGCTCGTTGACGCTGACGGATGCGGCCGCGCAGTGCCGGGGATGGACACGACGCTTTACAGCATAGGCGGGATACCGTTCAGCCCTGGCGTTGCTACGAGCGATGACGGGGATATCATCTATGTGTTGCCCGCTGACCCACTCGACTATGCGGAAGCGGAAAACATGTTGCGCTATCTCTGCGGGGCATATGGTTTCTGTATCGGGCTGGGAGGATGCATGTCGTCGAAGGGCGACATACTGGCGAAGCTCGTGCCGGGGACGGTATCGCTGCAGCAAAAAGCAGGCAAGGCGATACTCGAAGCAAGGGCGGCAGGCAAGGATGTCGAAGATGCTTTAGGCGAGGCTATCACCTTGCGGAAGCTTGCCTCGGGCATTGTCGAAGCGAATGAACAGATCACGAAGAACGGGCACGATGTCGGCCTTATCACGATCAAAGGCGACGATGGGAAGACATATTATGCTGATGTCAAGAATGAGACGATAGCCTTCCGGACGGATGATGAAACCCTGTTGACCTGCCCGGACCTGATTTGCTGCATTGATGTAAAGACCTGTACGCCGCTTACAAATGCCGCAATAGAGGCTGGCATGAACGTGGCATACTTTGCTGTCCCCGCCGCCGATATCTGGTTTGCGGACACAGAGGGAACCGCTGCGGCATGGAAGCCTTACTTCGAGGCTGTAGGGTACAGTGGGGATATAGTGCGGTACTGAGCTTAGCAAAGATAATGCCCTGCGATCCTTGAAAGCTATCAAGGGCCATCGCAGGGCAATCTTTTTTAGTGCATTCATTTTGGATTTTTGGCGCGGTTTCATATGGCTCGGGAGGAGAAGCCTCGCGGATGAGCGCCGCTGATATTTACTATTCAATCGATTTGAACGCAGGGCAAACGATGCCTATCCTTGACCCCCTCCTTTTTGAATGATAGAGTTAAGCGAATTTTGTGGACAATCATGGGATTGTGCATATCGTTTGCTCAGGGGAGAATTAGAAGAATGGCAAAGACCGGGTCTTGTTCCAGTACTGCAAAGTCGGAGAGCCCTGTATCCGGCTCTGCCCAAACAACAAAGAAGGAGGCATGTAAGGTGAAACCAAAAGTAGTTCATATCAACGAAAAAGACAGTGCCGTGATTTCGTTGTTCCCCATCAAGAAGGGGGATGAGGTGGCAATGCCGGACGGCGAGGTGATCGTCGCCCGGGAAGATATCCCCCAGAGCCATAAAATGGCTATCATGGATATCAAAAAAGGTGAGACCATATACAAATACGGCGAGGATATCGGTACCGCGGCGGTAGACATCCCCAAGGGTGGTTGGATACATGCCCAACACATGGCCGGCAGCGAAGGCTTCGCCGCCGCCGTGGAGCAAAGCCTGAAAGGAAAAGGGTGAGGTCATATGTTTAAATTCATGGGTTATCCCCGCGCGAACGGTACTGCGGGCATCCGTAACTACGTCGTCGTCATTCCCACCGTGGCCTGCGTGAACGGCGTCGCCGACTCCATCGCCCGGAGGGTACCGGGCGTCATCCCTTTGTTCCATGGGCACGGCTGTGGCCGCATGGCGCCTGACCTCACCATCCACACCCGCGTGTTGGCAGGCATTTGCAAAAATCCAAATGTGTATGGAGTGCTGGCAATCGGTCTGGGCTGCGAGTTCATCAAGGTAAAGCCATTTGCTGAGTTGGTCGCAGAGTCCGGAAAGCCGGTGGAATATCTGAACGTACAAACCGATGGCGGCACCGTGAAGGTGGTGGAAGAGGGCAGCAAGATCGTCCAGCGCCTGCTTGGCGAGGCGGCTGCCCAGGAAAAACAGGAATTTGGATTGGACAAGATTGTAATGGGCCTTGAGTGCGGCGGTTCGGACGCGCTTTCAGGCGTGACAGCGAATCCCGCTGTGGGCAAAGTGACCGACTGGCTTGTGGACAATGGCGGGACAGCCATCCTTACGGAGGTCACCGAGATGATCGGCACCCAGCACATCCTGAAAAAGCGCTGTGCGACACCTGAGATGGGAGACTACCTTGCGGGCGTCATCGACCAGCAGGAGGCGGATGCAGCCTCTATTCTGGGTGAAGGGACCTCAAAGGCCATCATCTCGCCGGGCAATATGGATGGAGGCATGAGTTCCATCCGCGAGAAGAGCCTGGGCTGCATCTGCAAAGCGGGCACCAGCACCATAAACGAGGTGGTCGCATACGGGGCGGAGCCCACCAGGAAAGGCCTCGTCGTCATGGAAGGCCCCGGCTACGACATCGACTCGATCGCGGGCGAAGCCGCCTCGGGCTGCAACATCATGATCTTCACCACGGGCCGCGGCAATCCGGTGGGCTTCCCCATCATGCCGGTCATCAAGGTGGCAAGCAACAGCGACCTGTATGGCCG
>JAISAW010000090.1 GCA_031266515.1 Eubacteriales Family XIII. Incertae Sedis bacterium | reverse complement strand
AGCAGCATCTGGAACAGTATGTTCGGAATTTTTTCCCTCAGCTTGTCGACTCTGTCCCACGGGCTTTCGACGAGAAACCTGTACGCCACGTCAAAGGTGGCGCCGCCCCACATCTCAATTGAAAAAGCGTCGGCCAATATTTCGGCGGTAGCGTCTGCGGCCCCGACCATGTCCTTCGTGCGGAGCCTCGTGGCAAGCAGGCTCTGGTGCGCATCCCTCATGGTGGTGTCGGAAATAAGCAGTTTCTTTTGGGCAAGTATGAAATCCTTTACAGCCTCGGGGCCTTTCTCGTCCAGAAGCTGTTTCAGTCCGGGCTTCTTCACTCCTTCAAGAGGCACCTGCCTGATCGGGTCGAACGTCATTTTCCCTGCGCCCGGCTCATTGACGATCTTCGTGCCGATGTAATGGATTATCTTCGTGGCGCGGTCGTCGCCCTCGTCGTACTCCATCAATTGCGGGTTTTCATCGATATATTTCGTGTGGCACTTTCCAGATAAAAAGTTCTCGTCCTGAAGGATGTTTGCAAGGTAGAGGATATTTGTCTTGACGCCTCTTACTATCGTCTCTTCGAGCGCCCGCAGCACTTTCCTCGCGCAGCCTTCGAATGTCGCGTCATGCGCGGTTATTTTGAACAACAGGCTGTCGTAATAAGGGAGGATCGTCGCCCCCTGATATGCGTTGCCGCCGTCGAGCCTGACTCCGAAGCCTCCGCTCTGCCTGAATGCGAGGATTTTCCCAGTGTCAGGGGCAAATCCGTTTTTCGGGTCTTCCGTTGTGACCCGGCACTGTATGGAATAGCCGTGCACACCCACATCGTCCTGCGAGCCGATCCCTATCAGCGGATCAGAAAGTTTCTTTCCCTCCGCTATCAGTATCTGCGCGCGTACAAGATCGACGCCAGTCACCATCTCGGTGACCGTATGCTCGACCTGTATTCTCGGATTCATTTCGATGAAGAAATATTCGCCGCTTCTGTCCACCATGAATTCGACCGTGCCTGCGCTGACATAGCCTACGGCTTTCGCGATCTTGACAGCGTCGGCGCAGATCCTCTCACGCAGTTCAGCGGGAAGGCTCCACGCAGGGGTGTACTCTATCACCTTCTGAAAACGCCTTTGCAGCGAACAGTCCCTCTCGAAGAGGTGGATCACATTGCCGTGCTCGTCCGCAAGGATCTGCACCTCTATGTGCTTCGGCTCCACTATGAAGCGTTCGATGAATATATCCCCGTTGCCGAAAGCTTTCTCCGCTTCCGCGCTCACGATCGGGAAAGCGTCGGCGACTTCCTTCAGGCTGTCGCACCTCCGCATGCCACGGCCGCCGCCGCCGGCAGACGCTTTCAGTATGAGGGGGAAGCCTGTTTCTTCCGCAAGCCTGACGGCTTCCTCCACATCAGCTACGGGCTCCTTTGTCCCGGGGATGGTCGGAACGCCGCATTCGTCGGCGAGCTTCTTGGCGCTTAGCTTATCGCCCATCTTAGCGAGCACTTCCGCCGGGGGGCCTATGAATTTGATTCCCGCTTCTGCGCAAGCCGCCGCAAATTCGGCGTTTTCCGCCAGAAAGCCGTATCCCGGATGAATCGCGTCGACGCCTTGCGTTTTTGCCGTTTCGATGATGAGAGGGATGTTCAGATAGACTCCGAGCGGGCTCAGGTCTTCCCCTATTTTGAAGCTTTGGTTGGCGTATAGCCTGAACCTTGAGAGTTCGTCTTCTTTCGAATATATTGCTACCGTCTCTTTTCCCAGGTCTTTGGCGCCTCTGAATATCCTTACCGCTATCTCGCCGCGGTTTGCCGCCATGATTTTTTTGAACTCCATGCTTTAGCTCCTCCTGTGATCCCGTCTAAGCTCTTTCTATTTTATAATTACCCCATAAAAACAACAAAGCCGCCACCTTTGACGGGTGACGGCGGTATTTGTCGTTCGTATTTGCCTACAGAACCTTTGTCACCTTACCCGCGCGTATGCATTTAGTGCACACGTTAATGCGCTTCACGGTGCCGTTTTCATTGATCCTGACCGACTGGATGTTGGCGTTCCACTTGCGGCGTGTATGCCTGTTCGAATGCGAGACATTATTTCCCGAACTCTGCCCTTTCCCGCAAACTACGCATTTCCTCGACATCTTTCCTATCCTCCCAATGTGGTCTATACTGTTCTAACGGCGGCGCTTGCCGCCGGGCGTTTTCGCAAACGTACGCCCGATATATTAATACAATACACAGACCATTGCAAGGAAAATTCAACTATGGCTTTTGACAATTATGTGACCGGCGCGGTGTGCGCGGAACTCGACCGCGAGCTTTCAGGTGCCCGCGTCGAGAGGGTCTACCAACCGGAACGAGAGGAGTTGATAATCTGCCTGAACCGGCCGCCCACGGCGGAACGCAGGCCGGGGCGGCTCAACCTTTTCATTTCCGCAAGCAGCGATTTCCCGGCGACGTATATCACCTGGAAAAAATCGGTCAACCCCGCCAACCCTCCGGCGTACTGCATGATGCTGAGGAAATACCTGCTCGGCGCCAAACTGATATCCGTCAGGCAGCTCAGGGGCGACCGCATCGCCGCTTTTGAATTCTCCTCCGGAAATGAGCTCGGGGACAGGTCCAGCCCTGTGCTCATAGCCGAAATGATGGGAAAGCACAGCAATATCATCCTCCTCGATTCGTGTCCATGGGTTGGTGAGCCAGGAGGAGCCAGGATCCTCGACGCCATCAAGCGCGTATCCGGTGACAAGAGCCGCGTGAGGCAGACCCTGCCGGGGATGTACTACGATCTGCCGCCCGAAGGCAAAGGGCTGAGCCCTCTTATCGAAAAGGAGATGGAAGCCTTTCCCGAAAAGGACAAGGCGTATTTCGACCGCATGGCGGAGCGGGGCGAATACAGACCGACGCTCTATTATTACGAAAACGCCCCAAAGGATTTCCACGTCTTCGACATAGGCGTCTACGGCTCACTTGTGAAGGAAGAGCCGGACAGTGTGAGCGAAATGCTCGAAACATACTACAGCGGAAGAAACGAGGCTGTGAGGATTACTTCGCGCAAACGCAACCTCATATCCGTCCTCTCACAGCGGCTAAGCAAAGCCTATACTAAAAAACAGAGATTGCTTGGAGACATGGCGGAAGCCGAAAAAGCGGAAGAGCTCCGCTTCGCAGGAGAGCTGATAAACGCAAATATCTACAGGCTCCAAAGCGGCCAGACCGAAGCGCTGCTGCCATCGTACGACGACGAAGGGAACGAAATGGTCGTCTCGGTCAAATTGGATCCGCGCCTTTCCCCCGCAGCAAACGCGCAGAAGTACTTCCGCAAATACCGCAAATCGAAAACGGCGATCACCGAAAAAGCCGTCCAGCTGAAATTGACCGAAGACGATATTTCCTATTTGGAATCGGTGTCGGCTATGCTGGACCTCGCGGAGGACCAGGACGTAATCGCTGCACTGAAGTCTGAACTCGAAGAACAGGGATATATCAGGAAGCGCAGGCGCGGGGACAAGCCCGGGATGAAAAAGATGAGAGATACGGGGATTTCCCCGATATACATCTCGCTTCCCTCCGGCGCGGAGATATCGATAGGAAGAAACAACCGCGAGAACGACTACCTGACGTTCAAATCCGCAGGTGCCGGCGATATTTGGTTCCATACGAAAGATATCCCTGGATCGCATGTCATACTGAGGCCGTCCGCCAGGCTCGAAGGCAAAGGGAATATAGATATCGACCCGTCGTCTGCATTGGCTGATGAAATCATGGAAGCCGCCTCATACGCTGCCTGGTACAGCAAGGCGAGAGGCTCCGAAAACGTCCCCGTGGACTACGTCTTCGTAAGGTATGTGAAAAAACCGGCTGCCGCCTTACCCGGCATGGTGATTTTCACCCACAACAGGACGGTGTACGTGAACGGCAAAAAACCATCTCTGTCGGATACGATAGACGCGTGAAGTTATTGCTCAGCCAACAAATAGCAGGAAGTCGCACCGGGGTTTCCGAGCTAATGCGAGGAGCAGGACTATGAATATTATCACGCTTTATCGCAGGACGATAACGGAAAATTCATTCTTCAAGAGAGGTACAGGCAATGAATGATCTTCAGATAGAATACT
>JAISAW010000077.1 GCA_031266515.1 Eubacteriales Family XIII. Incertae Sedis bacterium | reverse complement strand
TCCTTTCTTTTGTTGCCTTAATGATTTGTTACCATTAACATTGAAAGGGATCCTCAATTTTGTCAACCTGGTCTCTCTTAGGGCTTTCGAGTATCCAACCTGTACGGAAATGCTTCCTTTCACTATCTTGAGGTTGCGTTGACAGGCGTCTCTATGTATAATCTCTGTGAAGTTCCTGAGGTGTTTGGTACGGTTGCATTTATTTATCCAACACAGTGTACAGGGGACATCGCGTCGGAGAGTTGCTGTCGAGCCGGCTGCGACCGGAAGGCAAACGCTCGCCGCAGATGACCCACCTATCAACATGATAGGGTACATAGATTCAATCGGCCGGCATATCGGGATTCGACACTTAAAAGCAGACAGCCTTCCGTGTTTACGCGGTCGGCTGTTTGTTTTTTCCATGTTCAGGATTTTCCCAAGCAACTGTTAGGCGACCGCGCTAAAGGGGCAAAGCCGTACTCATCATTGCTCTGAATTGCCAACATTTTTAAAAGCGGCTGCAAAAGCCTCGAATTCTTCGGGCGTCATCTCGGATGTGATGGTATCGATTTCCGCCCATACGCCCGCCACTTCATCAATGCTGGCTTTGAAACCTTCCTTTGTATTTGTTTCAGGTTTTTTCGGTGTGCCGCTGTTTTCTGTCATGTGCCGCTGCCTGTCTTTCAGTTTTTCAGTTCAATTAATTTGTTCTTCAGCTCCACTTCGATGCGCGCAAGCTCCGTCTCTGCGACGGCTCTCTTTTGCCTGCCCTCGGACTGGATGCGGGCGACCTCGTCCAGAGTTTCGATGAGGTCTTTGTTCGTGCTCTGAAGGGTTTCAATCTCCACTACGCCGCGCTCGCTTTCCTGCGCCGTCGTGATGGTCGCCTGTTTGAGGGTCGCGGAGTTCTTTCTCAGGAGTTCGTTTGTCATCTCGGAGACTTCGCGCTGGGCTTCCGCGGCCTGGCGTGAATGCTCTACGCCGAGAGCCAGGACCATCTGTGACTTCCAGAGGGGGATGGTGTTGACTATGGTTGACTGGATTTTTTCCGTCATCACGATGTCGTTGTTCTGGACGAGGCGGATCTGCGGTGCCATCTGCAGGGCTATGGTCCTCGTGAGTTCAAGGTCGTGGAGTTTTTTTGCGAAGCGGTCAAGCCTGTTCGCGAGGTCGTTTGCGGCCTGCGCGTCCTCGGGTTTTCCCGTCTCCTTCGCCTTTGCCTGAAGCGCCGGAAGCTCCGCAGTCTCGACTTCTCTCAGTTTTTCCTTGCCGGCGAGTATGTACATCGTCAGTTCTTTGAAGTAAAGGACGTTTTGTTCATACATCTTATCAAGCATGGAGGCGTCTTTCATGAGGGTGATCTGGTGCTTTTCGAGTGCATGCTTGATCCCTTCCACATTCTTTTCCGCCGTCGCAAATTTGGCTTTCATCTCCGTGACTTTGTTGGAGCCTTTTTTGAAAAGCCCGAAAAGCCCTTTGCTCTGCTCACCGTCCGTGTCAAAACTCTTCAGTTCCGTGACGAGCCCGGAGATCATCTTTCCGATTTCGCCCATATCTTTCGTCCTGACACCGGAGAGGGCCTGTTCCGAAAAAGCGGTCATCTTTGACTGGGCACCCGCCCCGTACATCATTATGATATTGCTGTCCGTCAGGTCGATGGTCTTGGCAAAAGCTGTCACCTGCAGTTGCTCCTCGGGCGAAAGAGGGGTGCTTTCGGTGATGGTGTCGCTGTAGGCCGGCCCCTGTGTCACTGGGAACTGCGCTTCTGCGGGAGCGGGCACGGTGCCGGTTTCGGCCCCTGAAGCCACTTCCGGCGTCAACGTAAGCACGGGGACCTGCGTATTGTTGGTAACTTCACTCATTCGTTTTCTCCTTTGTATCGGTTTTTACAAACACCAATTCCGGCTCCTTGCTCTCGCTGAAATCGGATACATCAAATTTGATCCCGGTCAGGCCTTCCTTTTCAAGCATTTGGTTCAGGACGTCAATGTCCGTTGAAATATCAAGGGTGTCTTCGCTGAAAAGGTCGTTGTAGAGGTTTGAAAAAGCCTCGTTCACGATGTCGAGAGTGCTCTCTATATCCTTTTTCGCGCTCGCCACATTTTCCGGCACGATCTGAAGCTGCTCATATTCGCAGTACTTCTCAACGAGCTTTAGGGTCGTGGGCAGGTGGTAAGCCATCAGTTTCCTCGTCTCGCCGAGCTTCTCCGGGTAGGCGTCGACGTAGTTCACGATGTTCATCACGGTTCGTTCGAGCTTTTCGAGTTTGGCGGAAATCTCTTCGCCGGGCAGGGCTATGTTTGCGGCCCTTATCTTTGCCAGGGAGTCATAGCCCTCGGCCTTGAAGGTTTCGATCGAAGCCGTAGCCGGATCCGCCATCCTCCGTTCACGCTCAGCCTGCTCGCGCTGCTGCTGGGCCATGTGTTTTTTCGCCGAGAGGTATTCCCTGTACGCCGCTTCGCCTTTGATGACGGTCGTCTTCGCATCGTCCAGGTAGAGTGTGAAATGGAGTCCGATCTTTGCAGCCTTTTTGATATCTTTTTTGATGGTTCCCGGCGATTGGCCTGTGACCGCCGACAGGCGCTCGATGGGCATGACTGTCGACGCGCCGAACGCCGCGTTGTATTTTCCCATTCTGCTGAGCAGCGTCCGCTTGCCTATCCCTTTGCCGAGAAAAAAAGCGCTGATTCCAAAAAGCCCTGTGAAAACCGCTGTCAGGGGGAGGAATACCACAAAGTGAGACGATATCATCCACGAGATCAGCAGGCCTGTTGACGCTATGCCAAAAAACGCGGTGCCCAGTGCACCAAACACGATTTCCAATATTCCTGTGGGAGGAGAACCTTTTTTCAAGGTGAATTCCTTTCATAACTTTGATATTTATTGGAAAATATACTACTATAACAACGATTTGTATGCAAGGTTCCCACAAGATAAAGAAAGTGAGATCCCACCATCTACAGGCGAAGGAGGTAAGCATGGAGTATTCACATGAAATAGAAGTGATGTGCCCGGTCGCGAAAGGGGCGAACCACGGGCCTGCGCCCATACCGCAGGAAGGGAAATGGACGAAAGTAAAGGAGTGCTCAGAGATCAGCGGGCTTACGCACGGTGTCGGCTGGTGCGCCCCTCAACAAGGCGGCGCCAAGCTGACGCTGAATGTCAAGGACGGCATTATCGAAGAAGCCCTGATAGAGACGATCGGCTGCAGCGGTATGACACATTCGGCTGCCATGTGCGTTGAAATACTGCCGGGCAAGACGATACTTGAAGCGCTCAATACCGATCTGGTCTGTGATGCGATAAATACGGCTATGAGAGAACTATTCCTGCAGCTCGCCTACGGCCGCTCACAGACGGCATTTTCGGAAGGCGGGCTTCCTGTGGGTGCCGGGCTTGAGGATCTTGGCGGCACCCTGCGCAGCCAGATCGGTACGATGTACGGTACGAAAGCGAAAGGCGCCCGCTATCTGGAGCTCGCGCAGGGATATGTCACGAGGCTGGCGCTTGACGAGAACAACGAGATCATAGGCTATGAGTTTGTGAACCTCGGCAAGGTGATGAACGACGTCAAAAAAGGTGGGGATGCGAATGAGGCCATAAAGAAAGCCACCTCTTCATACGGCCGGTTTGACGAAGCGGCGAAGTACATAGATCCGAGAGAAGAGTAGGAGGCGGGGCAATGATAAAGTTTGAAAGCTACGAAAGGCGTATCGACAAAATTGAAAACACGCTCGCGGAATACGGCATAGACGGTCTCGAGGGTGCGAAAAAAATCTGCGATGAAAAAGGTGTGAACCCTTACGATATAGTCAAATCAATTCAATCCATCGCGTTTGAAAACGCGGGATGGGCGTATACCGCAGGCGCAGCTATCGCCATTAAGAAGGAAGTGAAAACCGCCGCAGCCGCAGCCGAAGCGATCGGCGAAGGCCTGCAGGCGTTTTGCATCCACGGCTCCGTGGCGGACGACCGCAAAGTCGGCATAGGGCATGGGAACCTCGGCGCCATGCTGCTGAGGGATGAGACGGACTGTTTCTGTTTTCTCGCAGGGCACGAATCTTTCGCGGCTGCGGAAGGCGCTATAGGTATAGCAAAAAACGCGAATTTGAGCAGGCACAAACCGCTCCGCGTGATACTGAACGGGCTCGGCAAGGACGCCGCGCAGATCATAAGCAGGGTCAACGGGTTCACTTACGTCAAAACTGAATTTGACTACTACACGGGCGGGCTCAAGGTCGTGGAAGAGAAGGTTTACTCTACCGGAGACCGCGCAGCCGTCAGGTGCTACGGCGCTGACGATGTGAGGGAAGGCGTCGCGATCATGGCCCTTGAAGGCGTAGATGTCTCGATCACGGGCAACTCCACGAACCCGACGAGGTTCCAGCACCCGGTCGCGGGTACTTATAAGAAGGAATGCGTACTGGCGGGGCGCAAATACTTTTCAGTAGCTTCCGGCGGCGGTACGGGCAGGACGCTGCATCCGGACAATATGGC
>JAISAW010000015.1 GCA_031266515.1 Eubacteriales Family XIII. Incertae Sedis bacterium | reverse complement strand
CCGACATACATGATCATTTCGTCGGCCGAAGCCAGCAGCAACCTCTCGCGCTACGACGGCGTGAAGTACGGGTACCGCTCGCCCGAAGCCGAAGACATACACGATGTCTACTATCGGAGCCGGAGCGAAGGGTTTGGCGCAGAAGTCAAGCGCCGGATCATCCTCGGAAGCTTCGTCCTTTCATCCGGATATTTTGACGCTTATTACAAGAAAGCCCTGAAGGTCAGGTATCTCATAAGAGAAGCTTTCCTGGCAGCCCTGCGGGAGTTCGACATCATCCTGTCGCCGGTCTGCCCCACCGTCGCCTACGACATAGGCGGCAAGATAGACGATCCTGTATCCATGTACCTCGGAGACGTCTTCACCACCTCCATCAACCTTACCGGGCTGCCGGCCCTCTCCCTCCCCTGCGGGTTTGGGGAAGAGGGGCTTCCGATCGGGATGCAGCTCATCGGCGGAGCGTGGCAGGAACCGGTTTTGTTTTCCGCAGCGGCGGCGTACCAGAACCTCACGGGCTATCACCTGAAAAGGCCGAAGGTATGCACGGACAGGACGGCCGGGGAAACCGAGAGGAGCTGACGGATGGCGTATGAGACAGTGATAGGGCTCGAAATCCATGTCGAGCTTTCGACGAAAACTAAAATATTCTGTGGATGCAGCACGGAGTTTGGCGGAGAGCCGAATGCCCACACCTGCCCGGTTTGCCTCGGGCTTCCGGGTGCGCTCCCCGTACTGAACCGCGAAGCGGTGACGAAAGCCATCGCCGCAGGGCTGGCTCTCGGCTGCGAGATACACGAAAAAAATATATTTGACAGAAAGAACTATTTCTATCCGGACTTGCCAAAGGATTACCAGATATCGCAGCTTTACAGCCCCATATGCACGGATGGCACCGTGGAGATCAGCACAGGAAACGGCGGCAAAAGCATCAGGATCCACGAACTCCATATGGAAGAAGACGCGGGAAAACTCGTACATGAGGCAGGAGTCAGCCTCGTTGACTACAACCGTTGCGGGGTGCCACTCATTGAGATCGTCTCCGAGCCGGATCTACGCAGCGCGGACGAAGTGGAAGCCTTCATCGAGGCAGTCCGCGAAAAGCTCGTGTATCTGGATGTGTCCGACTGCAAGATGCAGGAAGGCTCCATGCGCGCCGATGTGAACCTGTCCGTCAGAGAGGAAGGGTCGGAAGAGCTCGGCACACGCACGGAAACAAAAAACATGAACTCGGTCAAAGCCATCCGCAGAGCCATCGAGTTTGAGAGGAACAGGCAGACAGCGCTGATCGAAAGCGGGGGCACAGTAGTCCAGGAGACGCGCCGCTGGGACGACACCGCAGGCGAAACCTACGCGATGAGGTCGAAAGAAAACGCGCAGGACTACAGGTATTTCCCCGATCCTGACCTCGTGCCTGTCGGGATCTCGGAAGGATGGATCGAGGAGGTCAGGGACTCATTCCCCGAGCTCGCGGACGAAAAGAGACGCCGGTATATCCGGGATTTTGACATCCCTCCAAAGACCGCCGCAGTGCTGACTTCTTCAAAAACTGTCGCATATTTCTTCGAAGAGGTGTGCGCGGAACTCTCTCGCATTTCCGGGCTTGACGAAAAAAAGGCGGCGGCCGAAGCAGCCAACACCGTCACCGGGGATATCCTGCGTCTTCTAAAAGAGAGCGGGACAGACACTGAAGACCTGGACGCCGATCCGAAAAAGATAGCCGTGGCGCTCACGATGGTGGCAAAAAAAGAGATCAACAGGAACAACGGCAAACTCGTCGTAGAGGCGGTGTTCAGACAGGATATCGATCCGGAGGCGTTTGTCAAAGAACAGGGCCTCGCCGATGAGACGGACGAAAAGGCCATCGAGGAAGCCGCCGCAAGGGCGCTCGCGGAAAACGAAAGGTCGGTAGCCGACCTGAAGGCCGGCAAAGAAAAAGCCTTTGGGTACCTGATGGGCCAGACCATGAGGGCACTCGGTGGCAAAGCCGACCCATCAGCGGTAAACGCCGAACTGAAAAGACAGCTCGCGGAAATCGGCGCTATCGAGCCTGCGCAGGGACGCCTTGAAGGGGAGGCTCTCCGCGAAGGTGGTGAAAGCGCGGCCGTTGCCGGCGGGGAAGGTACAGCAGAGGCTGACGAGCGGGAGCGCATAGGTTTTTCGCCGGCAGTCCCCGAATGGAAAAAGGCCTTCGCGTCAAAGCAAGGCGCTGCGGCCAAGGCGTCTTCGCCCCTCTCGCAGTCGGGGCGCTACAGGGATATGACCTGCGGCGAACTGTCGGAAGGGCATATAGGCCGGAAGATAAAGCTTGCGGGCTGGGTCATGGCTATCAGAAACCACGGAGGCGTCGTCTTCGTCGATCTGCGCGATCAGTACGGGGTGACGCAGGTCGTAGTAGATGAAAAGATACTCGCAAAGACAGGGAAGGAATACGCCGTATCGTTTTCGGGCGAAGTCGTGAAGAGGGCGGCGGAGACAGTAAACCCGAATATCCCGACGGGGACGGTGGAGCTGAAAGCCACAGATGTCGAAGTGCTTGGAGCATGCAGGCCAAACCTCCCATTCGAAATAGACGCTTCGACGGACACGCGCGAAGAGCTCAGGCTGAAATACAGATACCTTGACCTTCGAAACCCGAAAATTAAGAATAATATCTTCCTGCGGAATGAAGTCATAAAAAGCCTGCGGGCGGGGATGGACTCGCTCGGCTTCACAGAGATACAGACGCCGATCCTCGCAAACAGCTCCCCGGAAGGCGCCCGCGACTACCTGGTCCCAAGCAGAAAGCACAAAGGCATGTTCTATGCATTGCCGCAGGCGCCACAACAGTTCAAACAGCTTCTCATGGTATCCGGGTTTGACCGCTACTATCAGATAGCGCCATGCTTCCGCGATGAGGACGCCCGGCTTGACCGCTCGCCGGGGGAATTTTATCAGCTCGACTTTGAGATGGCGTACGCTACGCAGGAAGATGTCTTTGCCGTGGCGGAAAAGGTCCTCTACGAGACGTTCCAGGCGTTTAGCGAAAAGGAAGTGGACAAGCCTCCGTTCAGGAGGATACCTTACGGGGAAGCCATGCTCACGTATGGCTCCGACAAGCCGGATCTCAGAAACCCCTTGCGCATCATCGACCTGACTGGCTTTTTCGAGGGCGTGGATTTCGAGCCGTTCAGAGGGAAACCTGTGCGAGGGATCAGGGTTCCAGGTGCCGCGAAGCAGACCCGTGCGTGGTTCAAGGACATGGAAAAGTTCGCGCTGTCGATAGGGATGAAAGGCCTCGGCTATGTCACCGTGGAGGGCGACATGGGCTACAAAGGCCCCATCGACAAATTCCTCACGGATGAAAACAAAGCGGAAATAGCGAAGCTCGCTTCGCTCGCGCCTTCGGATATCCTGTACTTCATTTCCGACGGCACCGGCTCAGTGAACGCTTTTGCGGGAGCTGTAAGGACGGAGCTTGCCGTGCGCCTCGGCCTAATTGATGAGACGAAGTTTGAGTTTTGCTATATCGTCGATTATCCCATGTACGAGTACAATGAGGACGAGGGAAAAATCGATTTCACTCACAACCCGTTTTCGATGCCGCAGGGGGAGATGGACGTTCTCCTGGAAAAGGATCCGCTGGATATCCTCGCGTGGCAGTACGACATCGTGTGCAACGGAGTGGAGCTTTCGTCGGGCGCAGTCAGGAACCACAGGCCGGACGTGATGGTGAAAGCTTTTGAAATAGCGGGATACCCGGCTGAGGAAGTGGAGCAAAAATTCGGCGCACTGTATACCGCGTTCAACTACGGCGCGCCGCCTCATGCAGGCATGGCGCCCGGAGTGGACCGTATAGTGATGCTGCTTGCGGGAGAGGAAAACATAAGGGAGACCATAGCTTTCCCTCTGAATTCAAACGCGGCAAATACGATGCTCGGCGCCCCCGGGGAAGTGAGCGAGCAACAGCTCAGAGAAGCTCACATCAAAATACGCTGAGGGAAACCGGATGAACCTGTTCAAGACAGTGCCTTTTGCAGTATACATGTTCGGCTTGCTCGCCCGGATGGCATCTATGGGCAGGAATATAGACAGATGCAGGGCGGAGCAAAATTACGAGGAGGAGCAAAAATGGATACTGCGCGCGGAAAATTTCTGGGGCGCGAATATCTGCGAGCATTTTGGATTTGAGATTGAAGCCGAGTATGAAGGCTCTTTGCCGGAAGGCCCTGTCCTCTTCGTGTCAAACCACGAGGCGTATGCGGACATCGCTATTTTCGTAGCGACCATCAAGGACAAACAGGTGGGCTTTGTGGCAAAGGGCGAACTTGAAAAAGTCCCATGGTACGGCGGATGGATATCCCGTGTCAGAAGCCTTTACATAAAGAGAGGGGACGCCCGCGCCACGCTTAGGCTCTTTGACGAAGGGGAGGAATGGCTCAGGGAAGGGTTTTCCCTCGCTATCTTTCCGGAAGGGACAAGGGCCAAAACCGGAGGCATGGCTTCATTTCAGAGGGGTAGCCTCAGGATGGCACTGCGCACAGGGGTCCCGATAGTCCCCGTCACGCTCAAGGGCACATATCACCTGTTCGAGGAAAAAGGATACCCTGTCCCCGGCCGCGTGAAATTCTATATACACAGGGCGGTCGAAACGAAAGGGCTTGACAAATCCGAGCAGGCGGCTCTGTCTGAAAAAATAGAGGCCGTTATTCGTGGTAAACTTACTGAGTGGGAGGAAGCGATATAGTGGATATTTTTTCGCACCAAAAAACTTTTTCGCCGTTAAAGCTGCTGATTATGGGTGTGCTTCTGGCGGCATTTCTCGCTGTCACTGCTTTTGTGGCACTGGACAGGATAGCGTGGTTTGACGACGGTATCCGGGACGCCGCTTTTGCTTTGCACCAAAAGGTGCTCACTTTCATTTTGAAGCTGATAACGCACCTTGCCGATACTAAGGTCCTCGCCGTTTTCTGCATAGTGCTCGTCATCCTGCCTTGGCGGTTCAAGTTCGGGATCCCGGTCGCCTTCGCGACGGTCCTGGGCGGCTGTACGCATAAGCTCATCAAGATGATCGTCGCCCGGCCCCGGCCGGATACGGCAGATATGTTCATCCTGGTCGACGGCGAGAGCTTTCCCAGCGGGCATGCCAACGGCGGGTTTATTTTCTACGCAATGCTCGCTATTCTCGTGGGCAGGATGCTCGTGATGCAAAACAACCGGGCGGCTTCGAAGGCCCTTCGCATCGGGCTGGCGCTGCTCATATTCCTGATCGGCTTCAGCCGCATATATCTCGGCGTACACTATCCCAGCGACGTCCTCGCAGGATGGCTGCTTGGCGTATTTCTTACGATACTCTTCATCACCCTGTATGACAGGTTCTGGCCGAAAAAGTTCAGGATATCCTACGAGATACCAAACTGGGACCCGATACCAAGGGACTCGGAAAAGCGAAGAGGGTGGAAAAGGCCCGTCAGGAAGCCTGAAGACGACGAGAGGATTGATTTCCCGAAGAAAACCGGAGATTGGAGATATCCCGGCGAAGATAAGAAGAAAAAACGGGCGGAAAAAAACGAGCCGGAAAGCAGGCGGAGAAGGCCTCTGTATGAAAATCCGCAAGACTGGCCGGAAGGGGGTGAAGCGCCAATATTCACAGACAGGCCCGCAAGGCCGCAGAAAGGGGGCGGAACGGGAGCGGCGAAGAGAAGGCCGGGAAATGCTCAGCCTAAGCAACCGCCGGTCAGGCCCCCCAGGAGGCCGCTGGTATGAAGGAGGAAGGATAGCATATTGGGAGACAATGGGGACGGTTCCTTTTGTCTCCCCATTGTCTTTGCAGTTTGTTTGACAGGCGCAGTGAAAGGGTAGCATATTGAAAAAACCAAAATTAGCCGTGATGGCGGCAGGTATGGGCAGCCGTTACGGAGGATTGAAACAGATCGATCCCGTCACAAGGGAAGGTGAGATTATCATCGACTTTTCGC
>JAISAW010000019.1 GCA_031266515.1 Eubacteriales Family XIII. Incertae Sedis bacterium | reverse complement strand
CTATGCTCTTTCTCGTAACCGAAGCTCTCCAGTGCGGAGAAATCAATGCGCTCGTCACGCGCCCTTGCCGCAGCAGTTCTTGTATTTCTTGCCCGACCCGCACGGGCAGGGATCGTTTCTGCCGACTTTCGGCTGATCCCTCTTCACTGGAGTATGCCTGCCGTCACGGCTCTCTTCGGGGGTCTTCGAAGGCATGGCTCCGGATGTGCTTTCGCTTCTCTCCGAGCCGCCCGCCGCCAAAGCGGAGGCAAACCCGCTCCCTTCTTCCTGCTTCTTCTCGCGAAGAGCCACTGTCGATGATCTGCGCTCATCCCTGGTCTCGGCGCGCACATTGAGGCAGTACTTCACGACTTCTTCCTTGATGGAGGCTTCCATAAGCTCAAACATGTCAAAGCCTTCCTGTGCGTAGGCGTTCG
Source organism: Eubacteriales Family XIII. Incertae Sedis bacterium (assembly GCA_031266515.1). Lineage (GTDB taxonomy): Bacteria > Bacillota > Clostridia > Peptostreptococcales > Anaerovoracaceae > JAISAW01. Next base: position 15,301 of record JAISAW010000019.1, on the reverse strand, counting down.
CAGGGTCAACCTGGCCGATAGCCCTGAGGCCGATACCGTGGCGAAGCTGGTCCATAGCGTCTATATGATCCATCCACTTGCTGTCGATGACCATGAGAAGGATGGTGCGTTCGAGGGCGCGCATTTTCTCGGTGCCGATCTCTGTTTCTTTTGCGGCGTATAGATCGAGTATTTTCTCGTGTGCCGCATCATAAAGGTCGTCCGAATCCATGTGTTTCAGCTCTTCGTCAGTCAGCCCCATCCCCCTGTAGGCCCTTGTCATACCGGCCAGGTTTTGATCCAGGTATTCAAAATCCCATTCTTCGCTGTACTGGCTTCCCATGACCGCGCCGTCGACAGTCTCCCTCACAAGCTCTGCGAGCATACCGAGGATATTTTCTTTCATGTCGTCGCCGAGCAGCACCTGCCTGCGCTCGCCATATATGATTTCGCGTTGCTTGTTCATGACGTTGTCGTATTGGAGCACGTATTTCCGCGCTGCGAAGTTCCTGCTCTCGACTCTCTTTTGAGCGTTTTCAATCGACTTGGAAAGCATGTTGGCCTCTATGGCTTCGCCCTCCTGTACCCCGAGCCTCTCGATCATCGTCTGCATCCGCTCGCCGCCGAAAAGCCTGAGCAATTCGTCTTCCATCGATATGAAAAACCGCGTGGCACCCGGGTCGCCCTGACGTCCGCTCCGGCCTCTGAGCTGATTGTCTATACGCCTCGATTCGTGCCGTTCAGTCCCTATGATGAAGAGCCCTCCGAGCGATATGACCTTTGACTGCTCGTCCGCCCTCTCCGTCTTGTATTTCGTATGAAGCCCTGTGAATTTCTCCCGGGCGGCTATCAGCTCCGGGTCGTCAAGAGGGATGAGGCTTGACGCATATGAGATGGTTTCATCGTCATAGCCATCCTTCAGCATATCTTTTTTCGCTTCAAACTCGGGATTGCCGCCGAGGATGATATCCGTGCCGCGCCCAGCCATGTTTGTGGCTATCGTCACTGCGCCGAGCCTGCCGGCTTCAGCCACTATTTTCGCTTCCTGCTCATGGTGCTTCGCGTTGAGCACGTTGTGCCGGACCCCGCGTTTTTTTAGCATATCCGAGAGAAGCTCGGATTTTTCTATGGAAATGGTGCCCACGAGCACGGGCTGCCCGGTGGTATGGATTTCCTCTATCTCGTCGGCTATCGTCAGGAATTTGCCCTTTTCTGTAGAGAAAATAGCGTCGTCGTGGTCGATCCTGACCACGTCCCTGTTCGTCGGGATGACGATGACCTTCATGTTGTAGATATCGAGAAATTCCTCTTCCTCGGTCTTGGCCGTACCCGTCATCCCCGCGAGCTTCTTGTACATCCTGAAGTAATTCTGGATAGTGACGGTCGCAAGCGTCATCGACTCGTTTCTGACCTTGATCCCCTCTTTGGCTTCAATGGCCTGGTGGAGCCCCTCGCTGTACCTTCGCCCGAACATGAGGCGGCCAGTGAACTCATCTACAATGACGATCTCGCCGTCCTTCACCACATAGTCGACATCCCTCTTCATGAAGTTGTTCGCCTTCAGCGCCTGCATGACGTGATGGTTGACCTCCATATTTTCAAGGTCGGAAAAATTCTCTATGCCGAATTCCCTCTCAGCCTTTTTGATACCCGACTCCGTCAGATTGATCCTCTTATCCTTTTCCTCAATGGTGAAATCGCCGGACTCCTCGGCCTCCTCATCGAAAACGCGCTTGTTCAGTACGCTCGTGGCGCCTCTGTCCGCCACTATTTTCCCAGGTTTGAGGGTCTTCACAAAACGGTTCGCCCTCGAGTACATATCCGTGGACTTGTCGCTCTGCCCGGATATGATGAGAGGGGTCCTCGCTTCGTCCACGAGGATGCTGTCTACCTCATCCACTATGGCGTAGTTCAGAGGGCGCTGCATGAGCTGCCCTTCGTACTGGACCATGTTGTCCCGCAGATAGTCAAAACCGAACTCGTTGTTCGTGCCGTAAGTGATATCCGAGCGATATGCCTTTTGCCTTTCCTCGCCGACGATGTCGTGAATGACACAGCCTACGGTCAATCCGAGGAAGGTGTAGAGCTTGCCCATCCACTCCATATCGCGCTTAGCCAGGTAATCGTTGACCGTGACGACGTGCACACCTTCGCCCGAGAGCGCGTTCAGGTAAGCGGGCAGAGTGGCGACGAGGGTTTTCCCTTCGCCGGTCTTCATCTCGGCTATGTTGCCCTTGTGCAGAGCTATGCCTCCGACGACCTGCACCTTGAAATGCTTCATGCCGAGAGCGCGCGAAGCGGCCTCGCGGCATACCGCAAAAGCTTCAGGCAGGAGGTCGTCAAGATCTTCTCCGCCCTTTGCCCTCTCTCTGAACTCGGCGGTTTTGCCTCTCAGCCCGTCATCCGTCAGTTCAGCGGTTTGTGCATCAAGCGCCATTACCTGATCCGCGATTTTCTCGATTTTTCCGACCTCTCTCTTGTTCAGATCGGGCAGTAGCTTATCAAAGATGCCCATTCGTATTTTCTCTCACTTTCCGCCGCCATATCGGCAGCATTCGCCCATACCGGCGGCACTCGCTTCGTGCATCTTTCCGCTTGCACCGCAGAAACCAGACACCGGACAACGGACGCCTGGAGCGATCACTATTCGGAAACCCGGCCTTGCGCCACCTTCCCCTTATTCAGCAAAGGCTTTGTAAATAGCCCTTATCGCAGCCTCAAAATCGCTGTTGTCAACCCCTACTATTATATTTACCTCACTTGACCCCTGGTCTATCATGCGGATATTTATTCCGGCTTTGTATAGAGCCGTGAAGAGTTTGGCGGAAACGCCCTTGCGGCGGACCATGCCGTTGCCGACCGTCGCGATGATAGCAACATCGCCCGTCACTTCGACGCTGTCCAGGTCGAGTTCGTCCCTCAGCTCTTTCACTATGGTGTCGGCCTTGCCCTGCAGGAACCTGTTTGCGACGACGATCGAAAAGGTATCGACCCCGCCGGGGATGTGCTCGATTGAAACATCGTGCCTCTCAAGCACTGCCAGCGCTTTTCGGAGAATCCCCACTTCTTCGCTCATCATGGGTTTCGTGATGGTGATAAATGTGAAATCCTTATGCCCCGCGATACCTGAAATGATTGCGAAATTTTCCCCTTTCACCGTATTCGATACGATGGTGCCAGGGTGGTTCGGCTCATTTGTATTTTTGATATTGATAGGGATATCCGCCTGGCGCGCAGGAAAAACTGCGCTTTCGTGCAGTACGGTCGCGCCCATATAGGACAGTTCCCTGAGCTCGCCATAAGTGATGTGCCTGATGGGTTTCGGGTTTTCGACGATGCGCGGGTCGGTCATGAGGATGCCGGATACATCAGTCCAATTTTCGTACATATTGGCACTTACGGCCCTCGCTACGATGGCACCGCTGATATCGCTGCCGCCACGGGAAAAAGTCTTGATCCCGCCATCCGGCATAGTGCCGTAAAAGCCGGGTATCACCGCGTTCTCCCTCCCGGCCAATTCTTTTCGCAGAGCTTCATTTGTCTCTTCGCTGAGCAGCTTGCCTTTTTCATCAAACTGCACGAGCCCTGCAGCATCCACGAAGTCAAACCCGAGGAATTCGGCTACCAGCCGCGCCGCGAGGTATTCGCCTCTGCTTGCCAGGTAGTCTTCGCTTGCATCCTTCTCTATTTCGCTCTCAATGGTTTCCATCTCGCCTGCGATGCCGGCCGAAACTTCAAGATCCGCTTCTATACCGAGAAACCTTTCACTTATAGCGCCCAGGGTCTGTGCATAGGAACCCCCTGACTCTTTTTCGGACTTGAGCCGGTACAGCAGATCCGTGATCTTCGTATCGTCGTCACAGCGCTTGCCCGGTGCGGAAACGACTATGTACTTTCGATCCGGATTGCCTTTTATAATGGATTTGACTTTTCGGATTTGATTGGCGTCGGCTACCGACGAACCTCCGAACTTTGCAGCTATTATTGCCATTGTAAAAAACTCCTTGTCCTCTGAAACTTCCGTCGGCGGGCTCGACGCGACCGCCGACGGAAACAATTCTTGCCTGTTATGCCTGCTACAGATCCTTCGCGAGCCTCTGCAATATCTCCACTCTGTCTGTCTTTTCCCACGGCAGGTCAAGCTCCGGCCTGCCGAAGTGCCCGTATGCCGCAAGCTGTTTGAATATCGGCCTGCGGAGGTCAAGGTCCCTGATGATGGCACCGGGCCTGAAATCGAACGCTTTCCTGACTATAGCGGACAGCTTGTCTTCATCGACCACGCCTGTGCCGAATGTGTCGATGAGGACGCTCATGGGCTCGGCGACGCCTATCATATATGAAAGCTCTATCTCGGCCCTCTCCGCGAGCCCCGCCGCCACTATATTTTTCGCCGCATACCTCGCGTAGTAGGTAGCGGAGCGGTCGACTTTCGTCGGATCCTTCCCGGAAAACGCGCCGCCGCCGTGCTTGGCGTAGCCGCCATAGGTATCGACGATGATCTTCCTGCCTGTGACCCCGGAGTCCCCGCTCGGGCCCCCGATGACGAAGCGGCCCGTCGGATTGACCGTGTACTTGATGTCGCTTGACAACAGCTCCTCGGGGATTTCCGGCTTCATGACCTTTTCAATAAGCTCCGCCTTGATCTCTTCCTGAGTCACGTCCGGGTCATGCTGCGCCGACACGAGGACGCTTGTGACCGCCACGGGCTTCAGCCCATCATACTCGACCGTCACCTGCGTCTTGCCATCAGGCCTTATGAACGTAAGCTCACCGTTTTTCCTGACAGCCGTCAGCCTCTTCGCCATGTTGTGCGCAAGTGTGATCGGCAGAGGCATCAGCTCCGGGGTCTCCTTGCAGGCAAAGCCAAACATGATGCCTTGATCCCCCGCGCCTGTCGTTTCCACGTCGTCCTTCTCGAGAGTCCCCTCTTTGTACTCCTTCGCCTCGTTGACGCCGAGCGCGATATCTGAACTCTGCTCATGGATGGCGGTGAGCACGCTGCACGTGTTCCCGTCAAACCCGTACTCGCTTTTCGTATACCCGATCCCATTGACCGTATTCCTCACGATAGTGGGGATATCCACATACGCTTCCGTGGAAACCTCGCCCGCGAGCATCACTATGCCCGTGGTGGTAAGGGTCTCCACGGCCACCCTGCTGTAGGGGTCTTTTTCAAACATCGCGTCGAGTATCGCATCCGATACCTGGTCGCATAGCTTGTCGGGGTGGCCTTCAGTGACTGATTCAGAAGTGAAATATCTCGCCATTTTTATCTCCTTTCACTGTGCGGCGCTTTTGGTTTCAAGGCCGCATCTATATATTTCTCAGCGCCTGCGTGGCAGGCCGGAGAGAAGGGATTTCGTGGTCCATGCAAGTAGAAATTATAGCATGAAATCAAAAGATAAACAGCGGTGTGGGGTTTCGATATGCGGCGTTTTCATTCAGAGCACCCTTAATTTTGATTTAAAATTTTTATCATTTTACATTGGCGAAGATATCCAACAAGGCTTTCGACCTGAACCTTTAGAAATGGCACCCGCCCCTCCGGGGATGAAGGGGCGGACGCCAGAGGCGTATATGAAAACTACAGTGATCGGACCAATATCAGGCTTCCAGGTCTTCCGCTTTCGGATTCCTGATGATAAAGGCGAGGATAAGCGAAAGCGCCCCTCCTCCAAACGAGATCCAAAACGCGGGGATGATGCCTCCCGCGACGCCGAGTGTAGCTATCATGACGCCGTAGACAGCTGTCCCGAGGTTTGCCGAGAACGTCCGGCAGGTAGCGATCAGGGAGTTGCTGGCGATGCGGATGTCAGGGCGGATGATCAACTGCGGGACAGCCGAGGATCCGATATTATCCACACATGAAGCAAACCCGTAAATGAACAGTATCACGTATATAGTGAGGATATTGATCTGCGGGTTGATAAGAAATATGAGGGATAGCATGACTACGCAGCGGACCGTAGCGCCGGCGACGAGCAGAAGCCGAACGTTCCGGGATCTGGCGAGCCATCTGCCGAGGATGGGCGAAAGTACAACGCCCGCAATTGAGAACATCGTCACCGCAAGCCCGGCTTCAGTTGCGCTGCGTTCAAGTACATAGATGATGTAGGTCGCCATGAAAAATGCGATCGCCATCGATGAAAAGAATCCGCACATAGCCTGAAGCGTTATGAGTACAGTCGTGCGGTCCTTCAGCACAACGCTCGGGATGATAGCCCGCTCTTTTTTACTGCGGATATCGATTATCAATATGATAAGTCCTATCAGGGCGATGCCCGCAAAACCCCAGCTCATCGGAGTGCCGAAAGGCACCCTCGACGAACCCAGCGACAGAAAGAGAATGATCGCGACACTGAAAACCGTCAGGCCTATCGTCCCGAAGATATCGAATTTCCCCGCTGTTTTTTCCAACGGCTTGCCGTCGTCTTTTCCTATCCTGACTCCGAACGTGGCGAAAAAAGCCGCTATGAGGATGATGACCCACATCGCGTGATACGCCATTCGCCATCCGCCGAAATCTGCGATGAGGCCCATTGCGGGCGTTCCCGCCAAAGAGCCGACCAGGCTGCATGTAGACGCGAAGCCCAGATAGAGGCCGGCTTTAGCCGCATCAAACATCATGCGAATCAATGAGTAGCCGCATACGAAGACAGCCCCGCTGATCACGGAGTACAGCACACCGGTTATCACTATGATCTCCATGGTAGGGGCGACAGCCCTGCTAAAAATTGCTACCGCGGCCATAAAGAGCGAGATGGACAATATGGGGGTCTGCAAGGCGGGCTTCCTGTACGCCATATATCCGAAGAGAGACATGAACACCACCGTGCATGCTCCGTTGATGGTGGAGGTCATCGAAAAAATATCCAGCCCTCCGATTTCCTGTGCAGCGATGGACAGCAAGGTCGAAGCTGATGTCGATTGGGTAACCAGGATCACGGACGCTACGAATACCGCGATCAAACTCATCATTTTTTTGCCGTTTGGTGCCTTTTGAAATATATCCATTCGTTCACCTTATCCTTTCTGAAATCTTATTACCCCGGCAACAAATAGTTTCTAGTGCAGACAAGGAGGGCTCACGCTTCAAAATCGCAGGAAGCCATTCTTTCGATATATTCGTGGTTGCATAGTTCTGCGATTTTTGGAGCGACTTCGGCAGTGTGGACAGGGTGCGCCATATATGCCTCAAAATCCTCTTTTGTCTCAAAGGCGCCTATGATGCAAACGGTCGCCGCTGTGGGTTTGTCTGTAAAATTAATTCCGACTTTGTAGTCCGCCGTTCCGGGGACGATATCCTTTAGCTTCAGAAGCAGATCTGCCGCTTCAGAAGCCCTGGCCTTGTCGGCCAATTTAAATGTCCCAATATGATAAATCAAAGTTGTTCTCCTTCCTGTCTGCCCTTCCACCGTCAGGAGCGTAAGCGGTTTCAGGCATAAAACCGGCATACGGCCCTGACGGCATCAGCGTTCTTGTGCATAAGCAATTATCTGTCGTCGAGTATTTCGCCGGTGCCTTTGAACTGCCCGAGCATCATCCCCGTCATGGCGCCGCAGTCAACGGCGAAATCAGCGCCGTTCACGTAAGTCGCCAATTCACTGTTCAGAAAGATGATGGCGTTTGCCTGTTCCTGTGGAGTCGATTGGCGATTGATATAGGGGTTTGTACCAAAGACATAATCGCTCAGGATCCCATCCATCATGCCTTCCTGTTTCGACTGCCTGGCAAAGTCTTCCGACATCCCGGTTTCGATGGAACCGGGACACAGCGCATTCAGCCGTACCCCTTCTTTGAGAAATTTGAATGACGCGCGTTTCACGAAGTAAGTGACGCAGGCTTTCGTAAATCCATAAACCATTTTTTCACTCTGCGCAAACGCCTGGGGATTGCTCCTGTTCTTTTCCACCCAGTCCAGGGATGTCTCAAAAGTGCTGTAGTTAAAGTAAAGGTCCGACAACAGTTCCTGGATCATCGGCCATCTGCCTCCTGCGACCGAAGATGTCACGGCGCTGGAAGAACCCTTTGGCATCCGCGGCAGCAATTGTTCGGCAAGGTATTTAGGCCCCGAGTAATTCGTCGCGAAGAGCTGTTCCAGGCTAAAGGTTTTCCCGCAATATTCATATCCGGGCAAGGCTGCAATCGAGAACAGGCTGTCTATCCTGTCAGGCAAACTACCGATTACCGCGTCTATAGAACTCTTGTCGCTCATATCCACATACAGGTAGTTCTTCGCCCCTTCGTGCTCGTTGAAATCAAGGCCGTAAACCTCTGCGCCCAGTTCAAGAAGCGTATCGTAAGCCGCTTTTCCCACACCGGAGGCGGAGCCTGTAACGACACAGGTTTTTCCTTCAAATCCAAAATAGTCTTTCATAAGAATTCCTTTCATATCCCGTTTAGTTATCTACAGGATTGCTTTTCTGGTTACTGCGTATGGCTCTGGCTGCAATTTGGTGTTTTTCCCTTTATCTACGACCTCCTTCCATCGGCGGCTTTGCTGCCCGTTTTCGCCCTGCAGCTGCCTATATGCTTCTTGCGACTTCGTAGGCGTCCCATATTGCCGTCATGATATTTGCGACCTGTCTGCCATCGCCGATCCTGTATACCTGAACGCCTGCATCATCCAGTTCCCCGGTGGGGATCGGGTCAATTGGCCTGAAGCCGATCGACATGATGACAGTATCCGCTTCAATTATTTTTGAGGTGCCTTCATTGTCCTTGACGACTGCGCCTTTGCCGGTCACCTCTTCAATGGCGTGCCTGGTGAGTATGTCGACTCCGTTTTGTATCAGTAGGTCGATGAGCATCAATCGATTTCCGCCTGGCACCGGCGCACCGATTGCAATCACCGCATCCAGGGCTTCGACCACCGTCACCTTTTTCCCTGCCCTCGCCTGATCGAGCGCTATTTCGCATCCGACCAGACCGCCGCCGACAATGACGACCCTTTGCCCGATTTTCCCGCGTCCGAGCAGAGCGTCGATCCCGGAAATCACCTTGGGATCGTCAACGCCCGGGATTTTGAGGGAGATGGGTGTCGAACCTGTCGCGAGGATCACTGCGTCAGCGTTCGATTCCTTTATCTGCACCATGTCCAATGCCGCATTAAGCCGCAAATCAACACCGGAGGCCTTTAATTCACTTTCATACCAACTGCACAGATCGACGACATCCGATTTGAAGTAGTGGCTTCCGCCCGGGAGCAAATGCCCGCCCAGGGCTTCGGTTTTTTCAAACAAGGTTACCGAATGCCCACGCAGAGCCGCTGTCCGCGCGAACTCCATGCCGGAGACGCCGCCGCCCGCCACGAGTATTTTTTTGGGATTCAGCGTTTTCGATATGCCGTAGGAATACTCCCTCGCGGCGGCGGGGTTGACCGCGCAGCTCGAATCCCTCGCCAACGCAAGCGCCCCAAAACACGCTTGGTTGCAGCCGATACATGGGCGAATTTTTTTAGTGACGCCCATTTGGACCTTCCGGGGCAGATGAGGGTCGGCTAAAGAGCCTCTCCCTATGGCTATCGCATCCATTTTGCCTGCTGCCAAAGCCTCTTCGCACATCACTGGGTCATTCAGCCGTCCACCGCCTGCGATGACGGGGATGCCTACCGCTTTTTTGACGGTTTCGGTGAGAGGGATGGTAAACCCTTTTTCAGCATACATAGGCGGTGCCGTATAGTAAAAGGAATCGGTTGCGCCCACATCTACATTGAGCACGTCGTAGCCGTATGCCTCAAGGAGTTTTGCAATCTCGACAGTTTCTTCGAGGGTCCTGCCGACTTCCTCTTCGCCGGTGAGAGATGGCTGCATGAACCCCTTCATGTAGCTTTTCAGCGCAAGCCGCATGGATACGGGGAAATCGGAGCCGCACTCCTGTTTTATCCCCTCCACGATTTCTTTTGCGGCGCGGAGCCTGTTTTCGAGCGGACCTCCGTATTCATCGGTTCGATGGTTTGTATAGCCCATCGCGAATTGATCCAACAGGTGCCCCCAATGCATGGCGTGGATTTCGACGCCGTCAAAACCGCACCTCTTCACCAAGCCGGCCGCTTTGACCATATACATGATTTTTTTCTTGATCTGCTCCGCGGTCAGCGCCTGAGCGGTCAATCCGGGCATGACTCCCGGAAGCTCGGAAGGCGCCAGGTGGCCGGGCGACAAGCGCCCCGGGCCCATTGATATCTGAGGGATCACTTTCGCCCCGTAGGTGTGGATGCGCTCCACTAAAGTCTGCGATCTCCCCATGAAGACCATGGGGTTTTTCAGTATGCTCGGGAGCGATTGCGGGTCAACTTCCATATCCGTCCTCGAAGCGCCGAGGAAGATCAACCCGAACCCTCCCTTAGCCCTCTCTGTGTAATACGCGATTGCCTCTTCAGTCGGGGCTCCGTCCGAGTCCGACAGGTGAAGCAGCGCCATTGGCGACATGCAGAATTTATTCTTTACAGTCAGTTTCCCAATTGAAAATGGGGATAGTAAAAGTGAAAATGAATTGCTCATGGTCTCCTCCTTGACTTTCGTTGCCGTGGCAGTAGAACGATTTCTTCTCAAATTAGGGATTCTTCGATTTTTGTCAAGTCAACTTTTTAACTTTTTTCAAAGGGGGGAGCTCTTTCGCTTGTAGTTTTTGAAAAGAAATTTTCGGCGATGGGATCCGCCTGTGTATCCGTGTTGGAAAATGAATAATTTGAACCAGGACGGATTTCTTGCAGCGCCTGAGGTTTATTTACGGCATCGTTATAAATATTTTTTCCATAACGATAAAATGAACTATATCCGATGCAATTAAAGGGGTCGTGTGATACTATATCCGCTGATAAACAAGGGCGGCTCATATTTTGCAACTCGTTATGAAAATAATATCATGACGATGTGAATGACGGGTAGCAGGTTAGCCATGGAGATTCAAGTGTGAAAGAATTTTTCACTCGCCGCGCTAAGCAGAAATGAGGCAAAATGTCGATAGTGAGACAGACGGATAAGAGGTGCGGGATCACATACGTATATGAGTCGATCTCCTGGTGGGACAAGGAAAAGAAGCAGTCGCGCTCAAGGCGCAAACTGATAGGGAAGATCGATCCCGGGACTGATGAGGTGATCCCGACGCGAAAGCAAAAGCGGGAGCCGACGCTTCTTCCGTCAGGCTACGTGAGCTGCGGCGCGACTCTGCTGCTGGACGAAATCGCAAGAGCGACCGGGGTCAGGGAAGACCTTGAGGCATGTTTCCCCGACAGCTACAGGGAAATGCTTTCTCTCGCGTATTTCGTGACAATGGAAAACCACGATTCGTTGGGCCGTTTTTCGAGGTGGTCGCTGACGCACAAAACCCCGTTTGGAAATGACATATACGCAGACCGGGGGAATGGGTTGTTGACGGAAGTGGATGAAGTATCAAGATACGATTTTTTTGCCCTGCAGAGCAAAAGGCGAAACGAACGAAAGGTTTTCTTTCATGAAGTCAGGGCGGTTGCAAGCTACTCATGCGGAATCGCCCATAAGCCCTACAGCGACTATAAAAATTATGAGTACCCGGATCTGCTGCATTTCGGAGTCTTGATCGGCGGTGAATCCCAACTTCCGCTCTACTATACGCAGTTGCCGATAGCCTCGATGGATACGAAAGTACTGAACGGCCTGATCGCGGATTGGAAGGCAATAGCTTCCGGCAAACTCAGTTTTGTCATAGACCGGGATTTTTATGATGAGCGGCATATCAACTATATGCTCGATTCCCATATCAAGTTCCTGATGGTCGTCAAAACGACAGTCCCTTTTGTGCAGAGGACGCTCGGCCAAATGCGCGATGAAGTCCGGAGGGTAAGCAATTTCCGATCGGATTGCCGGTACTATGGATGCAGCAAGACGCTCGTCTGGGAAGATACATTGAAACGTGAAACCGAACCTGCGCCGGGCGGCAAAAAGCGAAAGCTCTACCTTCATTTGTACTACAGTGACGAAAAGGCCATGGATGATGAACGCGCTTTTTACTCGCAAATCAATGCGTGGAAGAAGGAAATCGAAAGCGGAAACAGGATCGAGGCCAACGAGCGCGCGTATGCCCTCTACTTCAGTGAAGTGAAAACGAAAAACCGCAAACAAAGAGCGATGGCGAATTTGCGTGAAATTGAAAAAGTCAGAAAGGATTTTGGGTATTCCGCGATGATATCAAATACCATCAAGGACCCGTTCGCAGCAATGAAGACGCATTTGAAAGTCACTTTAGCTGAAAACTCTTTTGAAAATTTGAAGGACCGCTTCACTTACGAAAACAGCCTCATAAGAAAGAACAGGAATTTTGAAGGCGCCATGTTCGTGGAATTCATCGCGTTCATACTAATGAGTTATTTGAAAAACAAGATTGAGGCGTCGCCGCGGCTCGTGCGCCATACTATGCAGGAACTCCTTGACCAGCTCGATTTCATTGAATGCTGTGAGCGGGACGGCAAATACTTCAGGGTTGGGGAACTCACCCAGCGGCAACTCGATATATATGAAGCCTTTTCCGTAGACCCGCCGGGATTGGTTTTGGGATAAGGAACTGTTAGGAAATAAATATCAAGAGTGATGAGATGAGCCGCTTCCGCTACATACCCCTGGCTGCCGGCTCTATATCAGTCAGGCGATATCGCAGCGTATTTAGTGCCGGGATCTCCGTTTTTGGCAGCCTTTACGGCTCTTTTTTCCTCAATCAGTTTTTGGAGGGCATAGCGGACCTGGGATGAGGTGAGCCCTGTCTTTCGCGCTATCTCCGTTTTTGTCAAATGGGCTTCACTGATCGCGGATATGACAATATCCCTGTTGTTTCTCATCTTTGCAGGTTTCGGCCAGGGTTCGGGTTCGGCATGCCTGAGTATTGCGGTGAAGTATATGCCGCCATCGAAAAACAACGGATCGGGAAGCCCGTATTTTTCAAGCTCCGAATAGATTTTTGGAATGCCGGTGCCCAATCTTTCGACGACCTTGGCATCGTCGTCCGCCGGAATGTATTGGCAGATCTCCGCAAGCCTCGCGTTGCGGGTGCTCGAAGCCGTCTGCCCGAGTTCTCCGAGGGAGATCCCGTACAGCCCGCCCGGATTGCTGATACTGAGCCGGCCGTCCTCAATGGCTAAACTTATATTTTGGGTCATCGAAGCAGGGTTCAGATCACGGTGTATGAGTGCGTTTGCTACAAGCTCCCTCACTGCTCTCAGGGGGTATTCCTTTACTTCCCCCACTTTCCAGTCTTCAATATCCATGATAAGGTCGTCGCTGTTTTCGTCCACCCATTTCACCACGTTTTTGAGCATCACAGGAATCGGGCCGTCGAAGGTCTTTGCATTTATTGCGCGGACAGCAGCGGAGTATTTCGCGCTTTTCCTCACGCTCGCCTGGATGGAATAGTTCGGCAAATATTGCTGCGGATATATCCCAAGCGCGAGCAATCCGGCTGTGGTAAGTTCCCCGGATTCGGTTACAATACCCGTCCTCACGAGAATCTCTTCCCGTGCCATATCAGCTATTACCGTCGACGCCCGCCCTCTGTTTGATATGTAGGCTTCAAGCAATTTTGCATTCAGGTCTTTCAGGCCTGACCCTGGCACCGGTGCTTCGTCGAACTTGCTGACGCCGCGCTCGGTGATAAATCGCTGCTCTTCCAGCTCTGACAGTTCAAAGTCACTGTCAAAAAGCCTGATGTAAGCTTTCCCTGTCTTCCTGACCTTTATCGGTTTGGCGAACTTGTCCGCCTCAAGGACTTTCCCTATCACAACAGGTTTGCCTTCGACAGCCACAAGATCAGTGATAATGGATATCGGCGAAGAAAATTCTTTGTTTGCGTAATTTGCGAGGGTTTGCTGGCAGTTTCGGGAATCATACACGCCTGTGACGGTGAACCCCTGGTTTTCGTCAACCCCAAATATCAGGATGCCTCCGCCCGGGGTGTTGGCAAAAGCGCTTATTGAACGCAATGCCGTCTGTGGAAACCCGGCAACGGCGGCTTTCGCTTCATACTGTCTGTTGTCACTCTTTTCAACTCGGAGTGTTCTGATGATCTCAAGTATCTGATCATGCATCATATCGCTATTCATGCTGCTACCATACACGAACTCTGCTAAATTAGCAAGGAATTAATGCTAATTATCACTTATATTGCTAAGATTTCGAGGTATATTGCTAAAAAAGCGGATTTTTTGCTAAATTTTAGTTGATTTTGCGAATTAACAGGGCAAAGTTGCGAATTTTGCACATGGCTGAAGTTCAAAAAGGGGGAGTGGGGCTGCCCCTGTTGAGAGGCAGCCCCATTGGAGTATGCTGTTTTTGTGTCTGTGCAATGTTGCATCTACGCGCTGTTTTGGCGTATGTGACGTTTATCGCCTATACCCGTCCTCGTCATCCTGCGATCTTCTGCGGGAGGCTATGAGGGCTATTATGGTTATGACGGCTGCGGCTGCAAGGGTGATGGCTACCCAAAGAACCAGGTTGCTATTGCCTTCGGGGTCGGCGGGGATGGGTTTTACAGGTGACGAACCCGTGTCCTTGCCACTGTCCACGGTGCTATCAGGAGAGGTAGCGGCACCACCAGAGCCGTCGGAGGTCGAGCCTTCGGTAGCGCCAGAGCCGTAGCTTCCCAAACCACCGGAACTTTCGGCACCGGCTTGTTTGCCGCCTGGCTTCTCATCGTCCACGGCGGCTTCCTCATCTGCGGGCCTGTCTATCTCGAACAGGGCGTAGCCGTAGCCGTCCATGTAGCCGTCGTCGAAGTATGAGGCTATCTCGTATTTGCCGTTGGGCAGTGAGTCAATGAACTCCGGCGTCAGGCTTACCACAAGGCTGCCTTTGGAGACGGTGCCGCTGGCCTTGCCGCCAAACAGCATGCCCCTTGAGTTGTTCCCGGTATCCGCGCCTATCGTAAACCCCTTGCCGTTCAGCGTCACGCTTGTCACGGTGCCGTACTCGCCCTTGATGCTTATGGCGACGCCCTCGCCTTTTGCCTTCACCCCGCCCTCTGCCGAGTTCGAGATCAGCCGGTGGTCGTGGTGCAGCGCCTCTATTGCGTCTTCAAGGCCTTTGAGCAGGGCTTCAATATAGCCCTGTGGGACGACCTCTCCCGAAGCGGCATCGGCGACAGCCTTCCCGGCGGCGCCGTGCATGGCCTGGAGGTTCGAAAGATCCTCCTCCAGGTAGTTGTCCCCGGCGGGCAGCACCCTGCCCAGCACCGCAGCGGAGCCATTGGCAGCATCCGTTACCGCGGCCTCAAGCCCCTCTTTGCTCTCTTCCCTTGCGCCCACGCCTATCTTCACCAGGATGCCCTTCGGCGCATAGCGGGAGGCATATTGGGCGTC
>JAISAW010000011.1 GCA_031266515.1 Eubacteriales Family XIII. Incertae Sedis bacterium | reverse complement strand
TTTCTGCTCCGCCCTTATTTTATGAAGTCGAATCGCTCCGTCGAAACGCTGCTGAAAAATTTGGAAAAGCCCGAATGGCTGGCGGAAATAAGAGACGACATAAAAACCGGACGGAACGTTTGGCTCGGTCCCATGTGGGGTACCAATATAGACGCCAACATCACTATCCTCAGGTGCGATAAAAAGGAGTATGAAAACAGGACTTTGCGTGACATCATGACGGAAAAAGGCTGGGATATGGCGGAAGCTATTGTCAACGTATTCAAATCTGACCCGTATACCAGCGCAAGGCTCGGACTCGGTGTGATGTTTGCCGAAGAGTGGATAGAGGAAATGTTTCGCCATCCGCAGGCAATGCCTTCGGGGGACAATACGGCTAATAACCTGGATACCGATTATGGTATTGAATCGCCTATCGCTCTTTATCCACATCAAAACGCTTATTGTTATGCCATCAAATACCTGACTGTTTTTAGCAAGCATATGAGCCTGGAGGAGGCAGTCAAACGCATTACGGAAATCCCCGCTGCGGCCTTTGGCATTGGAGACAGGGGCGTACTTCATGAGGGCAAAGTGGCTGACATCGTCGTATTCACGCCGGAAGAACTCAAAACAAATGAAGATTTCATCGATCCACGGAAGGCACCTGATGGCATCAATTACGTAATCGTAAATGGAGTGCTGACCGTAGAGAACAAAAAGCATACCGGCGCCAGGGCCGGCCGCTTCCTGCTCAGCAAGAAGCCCGCTTAGTGAAGAAAGAACCACTGCAAGGTTCTGTCCATTGTTCAAACAAGGCCTTGCTGTAGTTATCAAGGAAATCAATATGAATAACAGAACGCTATCAAGTTACAATATTCCGGTAATCGACGCGCACTTGGATCTGGCGATGGATGTCTGCCAAAAGCGGCAGGATGGGAGAAAAGGCGTCATAGTCTCCGATTACCTCGAATCATTCAGGCGTGGAAACGTCAAATCGGTTATTTCGGCGATATTTGCCGAGGGGACTATGCCTGAAACCGCTTTGCGGCAAGGTATGCGCCAAGTTGCAGCAATCTACGCAGAGGTCGAAGAGTCGCCGGATATCCTTGCTGTCTGCCGCTCGGCGGAAGAGGTCTTGAAGGCTGAACGGGATGGAAAGATTGCGATTCTTCTCTCTTTCGAAGGAGCGGAGCCTTTGGGTCAGGATGCCGATATCCTGCGACTTTTTTACGCACTGGGAGTAAGGTTTCTCGGTCTGTGTTGGAGCCGTCGGAACTACGCCGCCGATGGTGCCAATTATTCTGAAAACATAAAGAGTACCGGCTCCGGCCTGACGGAGTTTGGGCAGCAATTGGTCTGGGAGGCGGAAAGGTTGGGGATGCTCATTGACGTTTCCCATCTCAATGACGCCGGCTTCAATGATTTGCTGAAAATTTCAAAACGCCCCTTTATCGCCTCGCACTCCAACTGCCGTGCAATCAATGGTACAAAGCGCAACCTGAGCGATGGGCAAATCAGGGCGATTGCCGATAGAGGCGGGGTTATCGGAATTAATGCCTGTAGCATCCTTGTCAGTGACTGTGAAGATACCGCAACAGTAGAACGCCTCGCGGACCATGTTGACCACATGGTCAGGTTGGCGGGAATAGAGCATATCAGCCTTGGCTTCGACTTCTTTGAGCACATGGTGCCACCCGGTACATGTTTGGAGGTAAACGGAAAGAGCGTGAGGGTTTTCGATGTTATCAAGAGACACAGCGATATTGACGCCTTGACCGATACGCTTTTGCACCGAGGGTATCACGAAGAAGAAATCGGGCTGATCTATGCGGATAATATGCGCAGAGTTCTAAGAGCTTTAGGAGGAGGTGGCCAGGATGGCCGATCATGACCGGCAGGTTTTCCGTTACTATGATTTTGGTGTACATATCGCAGACTTCACGGTTGTGCGCGGAAGCATTTTTTGCAAACAGCGCGACGCGAAAACACTCGCCTGGGGTGTTTATCGACCGCTAAACGAAGTCGGCGACCAATTTGAGCCGCCCCGGCATCTCCCTGTCCATGACATCCTGAGTGGTATAAATTCAAAACAGCTTATTGAAGATGAAAACTACGTAAAGCTGCAAGAGGTGAGCGCTTCCATTGACGGAAACCGGGTCAATGGATGGATTTGGGTTCAAGTGGAGGGGACATATCCCTGTGACTATATCGTCGTTGGCGACAGTATAGTCGGTGTGGTCGGCTGTGTCGAACAGGGTATCAGCAACACTTTGATATTGCAGAGTTATGAGGCGCTTTCTCCCGCTGTGAAGTATCATTCTGACCCAAATCTATCAACGCCGCAGTACGGTATCGAGCATACGCAAACCGTGCTCGTACCGATGAAGGATGGGACCAGGCTGTCAACAGACGTGATTCTGCCTGCCGGCCTTAAGGAAGATGGGAAAGTGCCGGTAATTCTGATCCGCACCCCCTATGGCAAGGGTAATTATAAGAGCCTGCCCTCTTTCGCCCACTACGGATACGGCGTAGTGCTGCAAGACGTCAGGGGACGTGAGGATTCGGAGGGCGAATGGGTGCCCTTCATGAACGAGATGCACGACGGAGGGGATACAGTAGACTGGATAGCGTCACAGCCGTGGTGCAACGGCAGTATCGGGATGTATGGCAGATCTTATCTTGGCATGGTCCAATGGTTGGCGGCTGCAAACGGCTCCCCTCACCTTAAAACGTTAATCAGTGTCGTTACATCGGGCATACCTGTTTATGACCTCCCGCACAGAAATGGAATTTTAGGTTCCCTCGTTTTCGGATGGGCGTTCGCGATGTCTGAGAAAAGGATGAACCCTTCATTGATGGAGCGCGATGATTGGGATGATGTCCTGTCGATAATGCCGCCGCAGGACATCCCGGACAAAGCGCTTGGACGAGATGTCCCCTGGATCCGCGATTGGCTGACGCACGAACAGTATGACGATTATTGGGAACAGGCGAACTGGGAAGTTCACGAGGATAAAATCGATATTCCCGCGCTGTATGTATCCGGGTGGTACGACGACACCGAAGGCACGCCGCAAACATGGGCGATGAATGCGAGGAATGGCCGTAAGAACCAAAAGATGATTGCCGGGCCCTGGTGCCACAATGTCAACACGTGCAGGGATATTCACGGCATACCCCTTGGCCTGAACAGCATAAGGTACGATTTTCTATACGTATTTTTGCGTTGGTTCGATCGTTTTCTCAAAGAGATCGATAATGGTGTTGCTGAGGAGCCGCCTGTTGAATACTTCGTAATGGGTCAGGATCAATGGGCCAAGTCGTCCCGGTGGCCGCCTGCGGAGGTAACGGAAGTTGCATATTACCTTGCAAGCGATGGCGGGGCAAATACCAGGAATGGAAACGGGGCGCTGGTGCGCGAGCAAGCGAAAGGCCAAACGCCTGACACCTATACCTATGATCCACTTGATCCGGTTCCTCAGGTGATATACATGACCGAGAATGAGTGCGCGGTCCCCGCTGACTATGCCGAGATTGAGGACAGGGAGGATGTGCTGGTATATACCACGGATGTCCTGGAAGAGGATGTGGTGATAGCCGGGGCCGCCAGTGTCGTCTTGTACTGTGGCAGCAGCGCAAAGGACACCGACTGGGTCGTTCGTCTGACCGATGTTGATGAAACCGGCGCTTCTATCCGGCTTGGCGACGGCGTATGCCGCGCGAAATACCGCCATTCATTCAAGGAACCTGCTTTGCTCACGCCCGGTACCGTGGAGGAATACACCATTAAGATGACATGGGTATCGAAGCTGTTCCCCGTAGGGCATCGCATCAGGCTTCAGGTGACGTCAAGTGCTAAAAACTCAATTTTCCCAAACCACAATACGGGAAATCCATTCCCATCCGATACGGAAATCGCCGTGGCGAAGCAGACCGTCTACCACAACAGTGAGTTCCCGAGCAGGATTATTCTACCAGTTATAACTCTTAAATGAACAAGGAGGATCAAGTGTGAAAAACTTTTCACACGCCGCCGGAGGCAGCTCAATCATTTTGCCTCATGCGGCGACATCGTGTTAAAGAATCAGAATGTTATTGTAAGGCAGAAACATTTTTCATGAAAAATTTGTTTCTGCAAGCGGCGATTCACTCGCCGCGCTAAGCAGAAATGAGGCAAAATATGTTCAAAGAAAACAGAAGCAAAGTCTACGAAATGATGGAGAGCCCGTCGTTGTTGGTCATGTACTCCGGCACCCCTCCAAGGATGCACAACGATTTGTTCTATCCGTACTTCCCCAACAGGAACTTTTATTATCTCACCGGCTTGCACGAACAAAACCAGATACTGATATACCTTAAATCGGATCTGATAACTACCGAGTTCCTCTATACCCCTGTTTTGGATCCCGCTATGGCGAGCGTCAGCGGACATACATTTGACGTTGAAGCCGCCAGGAAAATTTCAGGCATCGAAATCATCGATTCCGTCGACCGCCTGGAGCAGACCCTTTCGAGAGCTTTCAACGTATGCAAAGTCGGGAAAGTATATTTGGACCTGGGGATGTTCGATTCATCCAGTGCTATGACGGAAGCTCATTTATTGGCGCAGAAGATCAGGCAAAAAGCCAGCGATGAAGTGGCAATATGCAATGTCTCGGATATGCTCGCACACCTGCGTATGCGCAAAGCGCCTGAAGAGGTCGAATCCATTCAGAAGGCGATAGACCTGACGGAGATAGCTATAGGCGAAATGATGGGCGCTGTGAAGCCCGGCATGAACGAGTATGAGCTGGATGCTCTTCTCAGGTACACTGCGCGTAGAAACGGCGCGGAAGAAGGGTTTCAGGTAATTGCGGGCGGGAAGAATGCCGTCGCTCTCCATTATATGGATAACAACACTGTAATTGAAGATAACACTTTGGTTGTGGCCGATGTCGGTATTATCTGGAATTTGTATTATTCGGATATCACGAGGACATTTCCGGCAAACGGCAAATTTACACCGAGGCAAAGGGAGCTGTACGATATCGTCTTAAAAGCGCAGCGCCATGCAATCAGCATGGTAAAGCCGGGGATTACGATCAACGAACTGACTGCCGGGACAAGGGAGTCATTGGCAAACTCCTGTCTTGAAATCGGGTTGATCAAGAAATCCGATGAGATTTCGAGATATTGGTTTGGGGGCATCGGGCATTTCCTGGGGCTGGATTGTCATGATGCGTACCATACTTTTCTGATAAAAGATTTGGCCCTGGAGGAAGGCATGGTCCTGACCATTGAGCCCGGGCTCTATTTGCAGGAAGAAGGCACAGGGATCCGAATCGAAGATGATGTCGTCGTGACAAAAAACGGATGCGACGTCCTTTCAAAAAACATCATCAAGGATGCCGACGAAATCGAGAAATTCATGCAGGCGGCAAAGTAAGGATTTGCCGGGGAGGGGAGGGCGGAGTAGATAGTGAAACGCATTTCAGGTTTTGGCAATACCCTGAGGATCACGGGAGCGATCTGCGCTTTTCTGATAGGCGCAGGAGTCGCCTCGGGTCAGGACATATTGCAGTTTTTTACGAGTCACGGCAAGTACGGATTTATCGCCGCAATCATCTTTTTAGCGTTGGCGTGTCCCTGCGCGGCCTTGATTTGCAGAGCGGGACAAAGGGAGGCTTTTGAAAATCCATACGATGTGTTCACATATTACTGCGGCGCTAAAATCGGGAACTTATACATTTGGTTTTCGGTAATCCTGGGCTGCGGCAGCCTCACTGTGATGCTGGCGGGAGCGGGCGCCACCGTAAACCAACTCCTCGGCATTCCGGTGTATGCAGGAACGGTGGCGATGGCGGGCTTGGCTATTTGCACGGCCATTCTCGGTATAGACCGCTTAATAAATATACTCGGCGCTATCGGCCCGGTAAATGCGATTCTGTTGATAATCCTGGGGCTGTTCGGTCTTCATACGCTCTCAAAGGATCCGTATGCGCTTGATGAAGCCATCGTCGCAATGCAGGATCCTGGAGTCAAATCCATATCCCCCAATCCCGTCTGGTCAGGTATACTCTATGCCTTTCTCTGCCTGCTCGTAACCACAGTGTTTATGGTGAACTGCGCGGCGTCCGCAAAGAGCCAAAAAGAAGCCGGTATAGCGGGAGGCGTGAGTTTTTTCATCTTTGCCATTGTGATCGTAATGCTCCTGATCGCGGAATTGGCAAACTACGAAATCGTCATCGGGGCGCAAATCCCTACGCTTGCCATCGCACGCAGCATCTCGCCGCTGTTCGGCATAATTTCTTTCAGCCTGATCATACTCGCGATATTCTCTGCGACCTCATCTCTCCTGTTGATGATAGTCAGAAGATTTGCGGTGGATCGCACTAAACGGTTTCGCGTATTCGCCGTCGTTTTTATATCCATCACAAGTGTGCTCGGCAGCATAATCCCCTTTGACGAATTGGTGAGCAGGCTCTTTACTGTCATAAGCTACGTATCGATATTTTTCGTATGCCGAATCGTCTACAAGGAACTTTTTCGCGGGCGTACTTCGCGGCGAAATGAAATTCCAACCCGTGCAAAGCCATTATGCAAATCGGGCGAACGCCGCAAGTAACAGGACAGGCCTTTAGAATTTATTCTTAACATTCCGGTCGATCTTTGTCAGTGCAACTATATATTTTAATAAAACTATTTTATTATATAGATTTTTAAAAATATATATTGACAATTAATATGACAAAGGCGCATAATTCGCTTAGATACAGCTGAATCTATTATTTAAAATTGCTACAATCACATAAGGAGGAAATGCCTGCAAATCAGAAGAACTAAAATTTTATACGGAAGCGGTCCCGAGATGGATTGCTGAGAGGTTAACGTCCCGACCCGATTGTATTTACAGGGTCACAGGAGTGAACGGAGGCATAAATGCTGGGCGATATCCTGAAAGAAGCGAGAAGAAAACAAGGCATGACACAGAGCACGCTCAGTGAGCAGGTCGGCGTGACTGCGGGTTATATATCAAACATCGAACACAACAGGCTTGAGCCGTCGCTGCCGGTGCTTTGCGATTTGGTCGACAAGCTCGGCATTCCGCCGTTGGCGCTGTTTGCGGAGCAAGAGGCTGAACAGGCGGTTGTGTGCAGAAAAAACGCCAGGCCCGCAGTCCCGTTTTCAAACCTGCCGGAGCTTTGTGAAGTCCTGACCCCTTTCTCGTGGAGAAGCAAGGATGAGGCGGAGATAAGCGCGATCCATCTAAGCATACCTTTAGGGTCAAACCTCCGTACAGACGAGCCGGCGCTCGGTTCAGATGAATTTATCTACGTGATGAGCGGCGAGCTCGAATACAACTGCGGCGGTGAATCGCTGAATATTTCGGCGGGGCATGGTGTCTTTGTTCCCTATATGACAGGGCGTTCACTCAGTAACGCGAGCGGCAAACCGGCGGAAATCCTCTGGATAGCAAAATCGAAAATCGAGGAAACGGGGCAGGCGAGCGGGTCCGTAAAAAATGAGTCAGAGGTAAAGCCGAAGCCGGAACCTCCGTCAGAGCCGGAAGATATCTATTCTGAGCCAGCGATGTCGTTTGCAGGCGGCAACATCCGCAAGCTGCGAATGGAGCGGGGGATGACCGCCGCTTCACTGGCGGAAGAAATCGACATGACGTCGGCTTATGTCTCGAGGGTCGAGCGAGGGCTCGTCGAGCCTTCGCTGCCCGTGCTCCGCAGTATCACCGATGCGCTGGATGTCGAGATGATCTACCTGTTCAGCGTCCCGTTTACGGGCGACATAAAGATCTCGAACATCTTTGACAGAACCGACGAGATTGTCATCCCCGGCGACAAGGCGATCATCCAATTGCTCACCCCTTCCAAGCTCGCAAACGGTGACAAACCCCACATCTTCGTAATCGGTATAAGGCTTGAAGGCGGACAGGTGGACTGCGAAGAATTCGTGGTGCACAACTTCGTCGAGTTTACCTATGTCGTCGAAGGCGAGGTCGAGTATGTGACTGACAGCGGAAGCTATCTTTGCAAGGCGGGGGACGCGATATACATAAAGAGAAACGTGCCTCATCAGCTCCACAATCCCGGAAAAAAAGACTGCAAGCTGATAACCGCCCTGGGAAATATCGCGCATAATTACGTTCAGGAAACATCGAAAGGAATCAATGCATGATCATTACAGATATTACCGCAAAGATATTCAGCCAGGAATTTCTCAAACCTTTGGTCGTTGCGCTCGGCGCCATTAAAAGCTCGGATACCGTGATCGTCAAAATTGAGACAGACGCCGGGATCGTCGGCTACGGCGAAGGAAGCTCCGCGCCCTTTATCAGCGGCGAATCGGCGGATATCATCTTGTCCGCCGTGGGCATACTAAAGACCGGGCTCATCGGAGAGGACCCGCTGGACATTGCCGGCATTCACGCGACTATGGATCGACTGTTGGTGAGAAACGGCGCTGCGAAGGCCGCAATAGACCTGGCTGTTTACGACATCATAGGCAAACACGAATCCCTTCCCCTGTACAAACTGCTCGGGGGCGCGGATGGGTTTGTCGAAACGGATATCACCATCATGGTGGACAGCCCGGAGCGGATGGCCGAAGAAGCCCTGAAGTGCGTAGCAGATGGCTTCAAGCAGCTGAAGATAAAAGCCGGAGTGTCCTGTGAGGACGACATACAGGCGATCAGGCAAATCAGAAGCGCGGTTGGCCCCGGCGTCGGGCTCAAGGTGGATGCAAATCAAGGGTGGACTGCGGAGCAGGCGCTCAAAGTGATCGAAAGTATCAAAGACTGTGCGGTGGGAGCCATTGAGCAGCCTGTGCCATGGTGGGATTTTGAAGGCTTGAGCTATATCAGCTCGCATTCGGACATCGACATCATGGCCGACGAAAGCTGCTTCAACAGGCACGACGCCGCCCGTATAGTAAAAGAAAAAGCAGCCGATATGATCAACATCAAACTCATGAAGTGCGGAGGCTTGTTTAGAGCGATTCAAATAAACGAGATCGCCGAAAGTCACGGGCTGAGGTGCATGGTCGGCTGCATGGCAGAAACGAGAATAGGAATTGCCGCCGCCGCTGCGGTTGCCAAAGCAACGAGCAACGTCGTATATGCGGATCTGGACGGCTTCCTGTATTTTACCGAAGACAAGAAGAATACCGGGGGCTTCACGTTTGAAGCGCCCTTCATAAAATTGTCAGCAAATCCCGGACATGGCGTGGAGGTGGACTTCTAACCCCAATTTAAAATTCTTTTTGTACCCAATATAAAAAGAGGAAGTGTGAAAAATAGAATTGAAAAATTATTTTTCATGCCTGATTTGTGTCGCCACCGGGCGACGGAATGGAGGAAAAGATGAATGAACAAAAAGTCCCGTTGATACAAAAAATCGGCTTTACGCTGAGCGGAGGCTCAACGGTTGTATTTAATTTAATCACGATGTTTGCACTTGTTTTTTTTACGGATTTGATGGGGCTCAGCCCGGCTGTCGTGGGCACGATGCTGCTCGTGTCAAAAGTGATCGACGCTTTCTTTGACCCTGCGCTTGGGACGATGATCGATCGCACAGAGACGCGGTTTGGCAAAACGAAGCCTTGGATATTTGGCGGCGCAGTCGGGACTCTTGTACTGGGCATATTGGTATTCGTCGTCCCAGGGTTTGGTGGCACCGGGAAGCTTGTATGGTCATTTGTCATGTACAACGGCGTCAATATAGCATTCAGCGCGTGTGTGCTCGGAGTCTTCGCCATGATACCACTCGCCACTAAATCGCAATTGGAAAGGGTGAGCGTGAGCGCATTTCAGTATGTCGGGCAGTATGTATTCGCTATCGCGACGACTGTGGCCGTAATGCCGCTCATCACATATTTCAGCCAAAGCGCACCGACAAGCGCATACTGGAAGATGACCCTCGTGCTTGGCGGCACCGGGTTTGTCGCGACAATGATATTCATATTTGTGTCAAAGGAAAATGTACGGATACAGGCATCGCATGAAAAAACCAAAGTACCGGTCAAGGAATCCTGGGCAGCGATTTTGAAAAACAAATACTTTATCCTGCTTTCAGCTGTGTTCATGGTAATCCTGGTCACCATGAGTATGCACCAGTCGTCTCTGGCACAGTATTTGATCTATGGGCTCAAAATGCCGGAACTTGCTTCCGTGCTCATGCCTTTGATCTATGTCGGCAGCTTCCTCGCTGCGATTCTCGCAAAATCGTTTGCACGCTTTGACAAGCTGAGAGTGGTGAAATTCGCTCTCGTGGGCATGTTGCTGGGCATCGTTCTCAGGTTCTTTACAGGCGACGCATCCTTGCCGATCGTAATAGGCGGGGAATTTCTGATCGGGCTCGGCAGTGGCTTTTTCAGTGTGTACTTTCCGCCGCTGCTCATGGATACGGTCGAGTACGGATATTCCAGGTTCAAGGTACGCAATTTCGGATTGGTCATGAGCGCAATGACTGTCTTTCAAAAGATAGGGCAGGGTGTCGGCGTCGCATTTACGGGATATTGGCTCGAGTTTGGCGGCTATGTCAGCGGAGCGGCGGAGCAGTCGGAAGCCGTCGCGAAAACACTTTTCAATGTGCATTTACTGCCGTTTATGGCCGCTCCATTGCTCGCGTTAGCCCTGATGCATTTTTACAAGCTTGACATGAAGACAATGGAGGCCATCCTCGCCCAGAACGAAAAAGACGAAAAAGACGCAAGTGAAACCGCAGATAAGACCGATGGAACAGTTTAACCCATGGCGGGAAAGAAATCGTAATATCGGAATGTGGTAAGGGAAGCTCCTGTTCGTTTATCCGTGCTTACTGCATTCAAATAAAATAGCCAGCCAAACACCCGCAATTCATGGCGTGTTTGGCTGGCTATAAGTTGAGTATAATTCTGCTAAAATTGTGGCGAGAGTCCATATCGGCGTATGACCGCACCCTTCAGCTCACAGAGCGCTCAGGTCTCTCCTGCGCCAGGCGGCTGATCATCTCCGCAATCTGCTCGGGGGTTTCTTTCATCCCTCCCATCACCCACTCTCTGACGAAGTTCGTGTGTATACTTGCTGCAGGCCGCTCAGGGGGTTTTGGCATCCACTTGCAAACCGTTTAGTGGGTTTTCGACACTTGAGGGCAAACTGTTTATTGAGTTATCGACATGTGTCTATTATAGTGTGACGGGAAAGGAGAGGCCATGGATATCAGACTCAAGGAAGTTTCAAAGTCTTTTGGCAAGGTGCCCGTGCTGAAAAACGTATCAATGGAAATAAGGCAAGGGGATATCATCTGCCTGCTCGGGCCGTCGGGTTCAGGGAAAAGTACGCTTATCCGCCTGATGCTCGGGGCGTTGGCTGCGGACAGCGGCGAAATACGCTTTGGCGATACGCGCGTCCCCAACCTGCCCTTGCTCGGAAACGTCGGCTATATGCCGCAAAACGACGCCGTATATACGGATCTCAGCGGCGAGGCAAACCTCACTTTTTTCGGACGTTTGCACAGCATTCCGCGCGCGTTGCTGAAAGAACGCATTGAAGCGGTGTTGGAAATGACCGACCTCACCTGCGACAGAAATAAGCTCGTGCGCGACTATTCGGGCGGAATGAAAAAACGTCTGTCGCTCGCAGCGGCTCTGCTTCACGAGCCGGAGGTGCTTTTGCTCGATGAGCCGACAGTGGGGATCGATCCGGTTTTGAGAAAAAAGATATGGGAGGCTTTTCGGGAGCTGCAGGCCCGAGGGAAAAGCATCGTAGTCACGACGCATGTGATGGATGAAGTGGCCTGGTGCGACAAGGCTGCGCTGCTCTACGGCGGAGAAGTCATAGAGTATGGCGCAGTGGACGAGCTTTTGAAAAAAACTGAACAAGGGCGGATTGAGGAATTGTTTTTCCGTGCGTCCTCTGGCGAAAGGGAAGAGGTGTCATCATGAGGGCCCTTGCGATCAGGGTCGTCACCCAGATCCGGAACGACAGGAGGAGTATGGCTATGCTTATCGTCGCACCTGTCTTTGTGCTTACCCTCATCTTTTTCCTGCTTGCGGATTCCGATTACGTCCCGAAAATCCTCGTCGATGAAGACGGAGTGCCTGCGCCTCTCGTCCAGGCGATATACGAGCAGGATGCGGCCGTGGAAGCATGTCCCGCCGAAGCGTTGGGCGAACCTGAAAAATACTTGCGCGGACACCCTGACGTCGATTTGATAGTCACCGCTCCGAAGCTCAGCCAGGAAACAGACGGCCAAGGCATCGATGGGAATGGTATGATAAGTTCGGTTGTTGATGTGCAGGGCGCGGGAAGCCAGACCGCCGGTGGTCAGAGCGCGCCCGGCGAGACCGGAGGTGGAGAAGGCCTTGATTTTTATATGCTCGAGAGCAATGTCAAGAGCCGCGATGCCATATCAGCCATAAGCGACGCGCAGGTTTCTTTGAACCCTTCCTCAGAAGTGCGGACGCACACGGTCTACGGCAGCGCTGACGATTCGACGTTTGATTCGCTCGGATATATCTTCCCGGGAGTTTTCACATTTTTCTTCGTGTTTATAATTTCCGGAATGACTTTGGTGCGCGAGCGCAGCGGCGGTACCCTGGAGCGCTTGATGATGACACCCATTCGCCGTTTTGAAGTCATCATGGGCTACTCCATGGGGATTGGCGTATTCGCGGCGATCCAGGCCGTCGTCATAGTCTGCTACACGATTTATGTACTGCGCCTCGAAAGCCTCGGCTCCGTAGCCCTGATCATCCTTGCTATGATGCTGCTCGCATTCACAGCCGTGTCCTTCGGCGCGCTTGTGAGTATCTTTGCGACGACGGAATTTCAAATAGTGCAGTTCATCCCTGTCGTAGTTGTGCCTCAGGTGTTTTTTTCGGGTATCATCCCTCTCGAGACCATACCCTACGGACTTGGCAATCTGTGCTATATCATGCCTATGTACTACGGCTGCAGAGCGATGAAGGAGATTGCGGTCTACGGCTACGGCCTGCAAGACATCTGGCCATACCTCGTGGCGCTCGTCTGCTACGCGCTCGCGCTCGGCGTGCTGAATACCCTCGCTTTGAGGAAGTACAGGGTCGTTTGAAAAAGGTTGAAAAGTCGGTCGGGCCTTCAATTTCAGTCACGAATGATTGACAATATTACTTATATGCAATAAAATGTGATTACAATTCATTGCATGAAAGGGGTTTATGATGGCAACAATACAGCTTAGAGTCAATGACGGCCTTAAAACGGAAGCGGATTCTTTATTCACAAGCCTGGGGCTTGATACATCGACGGCAATCCGTATGTTTTTATCTGCCGCAATCGAAAACGACGGTATACCATTTGATATCAGGCACAAACGCCCAAATGCCGAACTTCGTGAAGCAATGGAAGATGTACTGCTAAATCGAAATTTGTATGGACCGTTTGACACCGTTGATGAGATGATGAAGTCGCTGTTGGAGGATTGAATGCTCAAACTCGTATACACAGCAAGGATAAAACGCGATGCAAAGCGTATGAGCAAGCGTGGCAAGGATATGATGAAACTCGATACCGCATTGCGGATATTAGTTACTGGAAAAGCATTGCCGGAACCATACAAAGACCATCCATTGAAAGGTGAATATAAAGATTTCCGCGAGTGCCACCTTGAGCCGGATTGGTTGCTGATATATAGGATTGATGAGGATAGGCTGATCCTGTTTGCATCTGGCACAGGTACGCATGCAGATCTTTTCAGCGAGTGAAATTTTGGATTAGACATATACGATGATTTCGAGGTGAATGGTGATTTTTGGCGACTTGACCAAGATTTTACCAACTCTTTACTAAAGTATGCTATCGGGAAAAAGCGCACCCGGTAGAATACTGTTTATGAATCTTACGAACCCTGCAATCAAGCGGACTGACACCGCGCAAACGGACGAACGTTATACAAAGCTCAGGCATATGTCGATAGTACCTGCACTCACGGTGCCGGTGGGCAAACAATCCGGGCGATACAAAAATCCCAAGCGTATATTGATAGTGTTGGCATTCATCGCGCCGGTGCTCGCGCCGCTTCTGCTGTTCTGGATTTTTCCGACATTCAGCGCAGGCTATATCAGCCTGACGGACTGGGACTACATGACCCCTGCTTACAGCATGACCGGGGCGGCGAACTACACGAAGCTGCTCACGAGCAGCGAATTCGCACAGGCTCTGAAAAACACCCTTGTATTCTGCTTTTCCAGCGCTGTATTGACCGTGGGCGGCGGTCTCGCGCTGGCGTCGCTGCTGCGCAGGGCGTTTGCAGGGAACGGGTTTTTCAAAGCCCTGTTTTTCTCCCCATGGATCACCCCGACAGTTGCCGTATCATTGGTGTGGATGTGGATTTTCGACCCGCAGAGCGGAGCAGCGAACGCAGTGCTGAAATTTCTGCATCTGCCGGCCCTGCAGTGGATTGGAAGTTCTCAGACCGCAATGCTCGCGGTCGTCATAGTGACCGTATGGAAGAGCGTCGGCTATGCGATGATATTTTATATCAACGCACTCGACAGGGTTCCGAAGACGCTTTACGAAGCGTCAAGCCTCGACTGTGCTTCGCCGTGGAAAAAATTTACAAAGATCACTTTGCCCTGCATATCCCCGACGACATTTTTCCTCTGCGTCATATCTGTCATAAACGGCATCCAGGCATATGACCAGATACAGATACTCACGCAAGGAGGGCCTTCGGGCAGCACGCGTACCCTCCTTTACCTCTACTACCAACTCGGTTTCGAGCAGTTCGACATGGGGCGGGCTTCAGCGCTCGCCGTCGTCCTGCTCATCATAACGGTGGCGCTCTCCTGTGCACAAAACCTCATCGCCAAGCGGTTTGTGCACTATTGAAGCCGGGGCAAATGTGGCGAATGCAATGAGCACAATGAATGTGATGAATGTAACGAACACGATGAAGGCAATAACATAATGAAGGCAATGAACAAGGCAAATGTGATGAGTGTAATGAACACAACGAATACAGCGAACATGATGAACGATCGGCCAGTTAAACGGTTTTCGCGCTATTGAGGGACAAGATGGAAAGTCGAGCAGTCAAACAAAAATTTAAGCATGCGCCTCTGTCCGTGTTGAAGCTCGCTGTTCTCGCATCTCTCGGGTTTGCGATGATTTTCCCGTTCCTGTGGATGGCGGTAAGCGCGCTCAAGACGAGGCAGGAGCTTCTCGACTTTTCCGTAATCCTTCCTGCAGTCCCTCAATGGGGGAACTACGCTCAGGTACTGCTTGATTCCCCCATACCGAGGTACATAGCAAACAGCGTATTCGTCTCTGCCGTGACCGTCGCTTATCAGCTGTTTTCAGGCGCTTTGCTCGCTTATGCGGTGGTGTTTATGAATTTCAGAGGCAAGGGCGCGCTCTTTGCGGTCGTGCTTGGCTGCTATATGGTCCCGGGCGCCGCCACGTATATACCTTGCTATATACTGCTTGCGAAAATGGGTTTGCTTGACACGTACTCCGGCTTGATCATCTCGAACCTTGTGAGCATTTTCGGCGTATTTCTGCTGAGGCAGGCGTTCATGCAGATTCCGGCGGAACTCTACGAGGCCGCCAGAATGGACAATGCCGGGCACTGGAAGACCCTGTGGCGCGTCGTCTTTCCCCTGACGCGGCCGACTTTCATATCGTTTGCGCTGATCGCGCTCATAGCCTGTTACAACAATTACATGTGGCCCTCCCTGATCACAAATTCCCCTGACCTAAGTCTGGTCTCTCAGGGATTGCGGCATTTCTTCATAGAGAGCGGAGCGTACGGTACGAACTGGGCGCTCGTAATGGCTGCGAGCACCCTCGTAACAGCTCCGCTCCTCCTCCTTTTCGCGCTCATCCAGAAGTGGTTCATTGCAAGCATAGGCGCCGATACGGGAGTCAAAGGGTGAAAGGGCTCGAGGAAAATCATTTTGTGAAAAACTTGTTGGAATATTTTTTACATGGAAAGGAAATCAGTGAGATGAACGAAAAAACAATCGAAACCATGAACGGAAAGAGGGCAGGAACCATGAGTAAAAAAAGAATCAAGGCCATGACATTGACAGCGCTGATCCTCGCGGTCTGTATGCTCGCTTCAATGGCGCTCTCCGGCTGCGACAACGGCGCGGCGGCGGACGAGGGAGAGCAATCCGCCGGAGGGGAGCCGATAGAACTCGAATTTTGGTATGCAGGAGGCAAGACCGCCGCAGGCGTATTGGCCGAAATAGTCGAAGAGTTCAACTCATCTCAGGACACCTGGCATGTTACTGCTGTGATGCAGAGCGACTACACCGAGACATATCAAAAGCTGCAAGCCGGGATAGCCGGCGGTACGGCGCCTGATATCGCACTGCTCGGCGTCGGGCACGCGACAAGCTTAGCGGAGAAGGAGTTGCTTGAAGACCTCGAACCGCTTATTTCAGGCGATAGCGATTTTGATAGAGACGATTACATGGAAGTATTTTTCGATGCAGGAACCCTTTCGGACGGAACGGTTTTCGCGTTGCCCGCATACGGGACGACACAGGTCCTCTACTATAATATAGCGGCTTTTGAAAAGGCTGGGATTGACCCCGAGTCGATCAAGACCTGGCAGGATCTGGAGTCCGCCGCCCGCGCCATGACCGTCAAAGAGGGCGAGGAGACGACGTTCTATGGATGGGAACCGATGTGGGGCTATGCGAATTTGATCGACGCTTCCCTGAGCAACGGTGCACAGATTTTCAGCGACGATGGAAAAACAGTCCTCATCAATTCCGAGGAATGGGTCGAAGTGTGGTCCGCTTTCGGCGACTGGCTGCACAAGGACAAGATAATGGCGATCCATCACGGCGGACAGGGTTGGGAGTATTGGTACAAGACCATAGACGATGTGCTGCAAAATAAGGCGGGCGGATATACGGGCTCTTCGGGTGATCAGGCCGACCTTGACTTCAGCATCGTCGCCGCGATGGAGCAGCCGGGATGGGGAAGCAATCCGTCAATGCCGGCCGCCGATGCGCTGCAGCTTTCGGCGCCGAAGCAAAAAACCCCGGATACGGAAGCCGTTCGCGGCGCATATGAATTCATGAAATTTTTCACCTCTCCCGAAAACCAGGCGAAGTGGTCGATGGCTACGGGCTATATAGCGGTGCGCAAGTCTACGGCCGAGGTCGATACTTTCAAAGCGTATACTGATGAAAACCCGCAGGCTCTCGTCCCGATGAACCAGGCGATGCACGGTGCCGTGCTCCCGATAGACCCGACTGGAGGGAAGGTGTATGACGCGTTGAACGTAGCCGCCGATAAGGTTGAGATAGAAGGCGTCCCGGCGAAGGAAGCGCTCGATGAAGCGCAACAAACCGCTCAGGCGGCGCTCGACGAGGCCTTAAAATGATCGTTCGTGCGCCGCTGCACATCTGCGGCGAGACCTGCCTTCAGGCGGAGTTCGACATCCCGGACAGCGTGTCCGGGATGTCGATAGGTATAGACCCGAAGGGCGCGTTCGCGTATTCGCTCGCCGTCCTGTTCGATGCAGGCGGCGCTCTGCGCTACAACAAATGGCTGCGCAGCGGGGAGGGCCTGAGCCTTGGGCTCGACCCTTCGCACACGGGGCTCGGCGGTATGCCGGGACCCGTACATCCCGGCAGGTGGACGCTTCGCCTGTTCACTCCGGGATTCGTCGATTTGGAATTGCTTTCGCAGCGTGAGGAGGGGCTGCCTGACATCACCGTACACGGCGGTGAAACAGCTCCGGACGAGCCTCTGCAGGGTGAGACCATGGTATTTGGAGATTGCATTGGAAATGCGGAAGGCGCAGGATCCGGTGCCATCGAATCTGTAAAGATCAGCTCCGAGCAGGCGGATTGGTACAAAGGTGATTTCCATGCGCACACGCGCCTGTCCGATGGAAAGGAGAGCGTCGCTTCCGCCGTCGAAAAAGCGAGACGGCTGAATCTCGATTTTTATACCGCGACAGATCACAATACTATCCATACCGCTTGGCCGGACGCCCCTCCCTTCATGCTGCCCGGTATGGAAATAACGTCAAAACGCGGTCACTTCAATATCATAGGTCTGCGAGGACTCCCTTCGGATTTCTTTGAACCCGAGTGTATGGATGAAGGTTTTGTGGTGCCGGAACGCATGCAGGCTATCCTGTCTGAAAGTGCGAAGAGCGGCGCGGTGAACAGCATGAACCATCCGTTTCTCTGCGAATGGAAATGGGATTTGCCGGAAATGCCGTTGGCGCTGTTTCACACTGTGGAGATTATCTGCGATCCCACATACCCGTTTTCGAGGGAGGCAAATGAGCGGGCGTTGGCATTGTGGACGCGGCTCTGGAATCGTGGCAATCGCATCTATGGGCTGGGGGGAAGCGATTCCCACAACCTCGAGCACGAACGTTACGACGGCGCGTCCTCGCCATCCATACCCGGTGATCCCGCGTCATGGGTGTATTGCGGGCCCCTGGCTCGGGACGGCCTTGTCTGCGGTGTCAAATCCGGGCACGTATGGGTTTGCCGCGGCGGGGTGAAGCTCCATCCGAAATTTTTGACGGAAGGCACTTCTTTCATGCCGGGCGACAGGATTCGCGGGAAAAACGAAAACGATGTTTCGTCACTCTCGTGCTCTCTAAGCGCCGATGGCGTGATAGAAGGGCTTCGCGCGCAGTGGGTCGTGAATGGAGAAGTACTTGAAGAAATTCCACTGCGGGAAAAGGATTTTCTCTTTCGTATAGATATTGACGAATCCCGATACACCTGGGTGCGCATCGATATCAGGGATGCGGACGGCGCGCTTTACGGTTTTGTAAATCCCGTTTGGTGGGGCAAGCGTCCTGACGGGTTCCGCACATTCGCTCAGGCGAGCAATGGGATCAGCGGTGTCACACGGTGAATATTTTGGAGGCAATAAATGAGTTCCATAAAATTGAAAGGCATTACAAAAAGTTACGGAAAGAACACTCCGGTTATCAAAAACCTGAACCTGTCTATAACTGACGGGGGATTTACGATACTGCTCGGGCCATCCGGTTGCGGCAAGTCCACAATACTGCGTATCATCGCCGGGCTTGAAAGCACCGACATCGGAAGCGTGGAAATCGGCGGACGGGATATGAGCGGCGTAGAGCCGGGCGACCGCGGAGTCGCGATGGTCTTTCAAAACTACGCGCTTTATCCGACCATGACCGTCAGGGAAAACATCGAATTCGGGCTGAAAAATATGAAGATCCCAAAGGCTGAGCGCGATGAACGCATAGACGAAAGCGTACGGATGGTAGGGCTTGAGGATTTTCTCGACCGCAAACCGAAAAGCCTGTCCGGCGGCCAACGTCAACGCGTGGCCCTCGCACGCGCCATCGTGAAGAAGTCGGAAGTTTTTTTGATGGATGAACCCTTGTCGAACCTGGACGCAAAGCTGCGTGCACAGATCCGCACGGACTTGATAGAGCTGCACAGAAAACTCGGCATCACCTTTGTTTACGTCACCCACGATCAGGTGGAAGCTATGAGCATGGGCACGGAAATCATCCTGCTTGAAGCAGGTGCCGTGCGCCAACAGGCTGTGCCGTCAAGGCTCTATGACGCACCTGAAAATTTGTTTGCCGCACGCTTCATAGGTTCGCCTCCCATGAACGTGGTCGAGGCAAAAGCGCTCGGAGCGGTCGGGCTCCCGCCCGCCGTGAAGCACATCGCGTTCAGACCTGAAAAAGCGCTGCTCATGCGCGCCTCGTCGCCGCTTCCGTATGACGCCGTGCGCATCAGAGGCGAGCTGACTGCGCGCGAAATGCTCGGCGACCGGGTCGTATGCAAGGTCAAGACGGACAGCTGCTGCATCTACGCAAAGACCGCAGATGAATTTCCGCCCGAGTACGGCACCGTCACAGTCGTGGCGCACCGGGAGCATCTGCACTTTTTTGACGATGATGAGCGCAGGGTTGAAGTGAGCTAAAAAAACTGTGCATAAGCGTCGCTTTTTCACTGGCCGCTGCTCTAAAGGATATATATGAATATTCAATTCGCCGATTTATTTTTTCGCCTCAAAACCGCAAACCATGGTCGGTTTGGGTGCAAAATACTACCCGATTCGGTCATATTTTCGATGTGTACGTGCACAATCGGTTGAATAGTTAGAAATAATCTGAATATTATGTCTTGTTATATATTTACATATATAATTACAGATGGTAGAATACGCTGCAAGTAGGAGGATGTGCGCTGCGGAATAAACGAAATTATACTCTTTGATGATTGCCGTGCGCACAATTCAGACACACATTTAAGTGGAAGGAGGTACATTTCTATTATGAAAGTAGCATTACTCGGTGCGGGTGCGATGGGCAGCCTTATAGGTGCGCATTTTTTCAAAGGCGGCGCCGACGTGACCCTGGTGGATCCATTTGCGGAGCACATTAACGCAATATCCGAAAACGGCCTGAAAATGGCGATAGGCCCCGAAAAGAGCAGCGCTGTCTATGAGACGGTGCCGCTTAAGGCGGTACTTACCCCCGAAGAAGCGGGTCCGCAGGACGTGGTGGTGGTCCTTGTAAAAGGCCTCTACACCAAGAGCGCGCTCGAAGGCGCGACGGCTCTCTTCAAAGACGACACGGTCGTCATCTCGTTCCAAAACGGCGTTGGGAATGTAGATATCATCAAGGAACAGGTCCCGGCCGAAAAGACCGGATATGGCACGCTGAATATCGGCAGTTTCCTGAATGGCCCCGGGGACATCTACGGCAATCCCGGGAACGGGGTACATATCCATTTTACCAACAACACGAAGAAGCTTGACGGCCATTGGCAAGGCATACTCGACGCGCTCAACGCAGGCGGCCTGCTCACCAAATTTTCTGACGACACGGACGCTATGATCTGGAGCAAGCTGCTTATCAACAGCTGTGTGAACCTGCCGTGCGCTCTCGCGAGAGTCACCATGGGGCAGCTTTGGAATCATCCCGACGGCAAGATCATCCAGGAAAATATCGCGCGTGAACTGGTGGCGGTGGCGCAGGCGCAAGGTATTGATATCACATGGGAATCGGCTTGGAACGCCTATGTGGACGATACCCTTCCCGGCGTGATGGACCACTATCCGTCAGCGACGCAGGATGTCATGAACAAGAGAAAGACCGAAGTTGATTTTCTGAACGGGGCCGTGGTGCGGGGCGGTATCGAAAAAGGTATCCCCACTCCCTACAACGAAGTCGTGCTCAGGTTTTCGCATGTGCTTCAAGACACCTACGACGTCCAGTTCGGAACAAACAAATAAACAGTCCCTTCTTTGTGCGGAAAGGTAAAGTTATAATGGAAACAAAAGTAAAACCGAAAGGTAAAATATTCACATCAGTGAGTGTCGGCGCCGCGACAGTATGGTTTTCAACACATTGCGGAGCCGGGTTCGCCTCTGGTACACAGGAACTGAACTACTTTGCAAGCCACAGTTGGTACGGGTGGATCTTCCCTGTTCTTTCGATCTTCATTATCGGCATTAATTATTACGTAGGCTGCCAGGCCGTCTACTTGACGGACAAGCAGTCGTTCGGTGACTGGGCGCTTGAGATATACAAGCCGTTCGGCGTCGTCGGAAGGCTTCTGCTCGATATCTCGGTCATAGTCACGACTCTGGCGGCGACCGGCGCCTGCATATCGGCGGGCGCGAACCTGTTCTTGCAGAACCTCGGAGTCCCGATGGTCGTAGGCACGATCGTGATGTTTGTCGTCATCGGCGGGCTTTCGATCTTCGGCGCGGATCTCGTCCGCAAGAACGCTATGGTCATGACCGTGGGCATCATAGCGATAGTCATCCTTATCGTCGTAATAGGCGTGGTGAAGTTCGCGCCCAACTACAGCGCCCTCGTCTCCGAAAACTACATGAATCCCGCAGCGCCCAAATGGGGCGTGACGGGAGCTACGGGCACTACTCCCGCGAGTTTCGGAAACAGTCTCCTCTGGGCCCTGACCTACGCCGGCTTCCAGATGGCGATCGTAGGCGGTACCGCAGCGGCGTACGTCGGTGCGAAGAGCTATGGCGAGGCAAAGGGGTTTGCGATCACGGGAATCATCCTGAATATCGCGATGCTCTCCGGCGTCTGCCTGCTGCTCACGATGGGTATGCCTGAAATCTACACGAACGAGGAAGCCAAAGTCCTGCCGACTCTCTTCATGGTGAATTCGCTCGACATTGGCGCGCTCAAGGTGGTCTACCCAATCCTCCTCATGCTCGCCCTGATCACAACGGGCGTCGGATTCTGTTTCGCCATGGTCACGCGGTTTGGCAGGTACTTCATCAAGGAAAAAGAGGGGGGGGGGAAGACAAACGAGAAGCTCGTGAACTCGATCATCTGCCTCATCACTCTTATATTCTGCTGGGGCATCGCACAGCTCGGCCTCATCTGGGTCGTGCAGGTCGCTTACAGATACCTCGGTATCTATAACTGGATAGCGATCATCATCCCGTTCACCATCTTCGGATGGAAGAACCTCAAGAGGCTGAGAGCGGAGCACCCCGAGAAACTCGTCGCGTAGTCCCGCATCGCTATTGATACGAACAGTTCTCGTAACATGAGTTTGTATGCGCCCCTGAGCATCATGCACAGGGGCGCTTCCTATGGCACATGCGAAAAACCAAAGTTGGATTTGGCTGCAATCCAAAAAATTGGCACAGTGAGAACGAGGGAGACTCGTCGATAAGCCACTATTCCGCTACCGCGAAAGCAACGACATAGTCCTTTTCATACGAGAGGGACAGGTGTATCGACGTGATCCCCGCTTTGGCGGCGGCGTCTGCCGCGCCGCCGCGCAGCGTCGGCCACGGTATGCCCGACGCGTCGCGGCATATCTCTATATCCGAAAGCCTGACGGCGCCGGGCGTCGTTCCCAGAGCCTTGAACACCGCTTCCTTTGCGGCAAAACGGGCCGCGAAAAAAGCGAGCCTTGAATGGTTCCCGGGATCTTCCGTCCGTTCCCTCTCAGTGAACGATCTCCGAAAAAAAGGGTCATCCAACTTTCCGTCCAAATGCGACAGGCGTTCGATGTTCAATATATCAACCCCTACTCCGATCATTTCAGGCCTCGCCTCCTTTCTTCCTTTTGTTTGCTATTTAATTGCTAACGATTATCGAGCTGTTTTACTTTGTTGGTTTACTTTCGTCTGCGCTACGCCGCTGCAAGATGGAGACTACCTCCTTTCTGGATTACCCACCGTCTCGTCACGGGGGGGGGTGAACTCGCCTCTGCTTTGCAAAAGGGTGAACGTGAAATAAATCTGGGCTATCGACTCCATGTTATCGAAGTCCGCCTGCATGATATCCCGGATCTTGCCGAGCCTGTAGTACAGGGTGTTTTTATGTATGAAAAGCTCCCTGCATACTTCTGCAGGATGATCGGGGTTTGACAGATACCTGTAGAGCGTGAGCGCCAACTGGGATCCGTTCTCCTGATCATGCCGGAAGACCCTTATGAGCGGCGGGAAGCTGTAAAAATTCAAATCGCGGTCCTTTGGCATATGGCGGATCAAATCGGCAAACCTGTACGCATCGAACAGGAAGATATTTTCTGACGGAGAGAACCTGCGCCCTGTCACTATAGCGTTTTTTGCCTGCTTAAGCCCATCTGCAAATCGTGACAGCATGACAAAGATACTGCTCACCCCGATCCTTAAATTGCTGCCGAGGATGGATTTTTGCCATGCCCGGGCGAGCTCGCCGAGAGGCGCTTCCTCACTGTCAAAAGTCGACAGAAAGATCACGAGCCCGTCGTGGACGAAGTACAGGCTGTTGGGAATCTCCGAATTGAACCTGTCTGCAAACAGATGTATATGGGATATGTTCCTGTACTCATCGCCTGTTTCGACGACCACGATGCGCTTGTATTTTTTCAATGAGTAGCCGAAAGTTGCAAGATGGCTCCTGAATATCTCGTCGTCCGGGGAGTCGGCGTCGTCGAGCAGCCTTGTGAGGATGTGTTGGTAGTAGGTGGCTTTGTTCAGGGAGTAAAAATCGCTCTTCTGCATTTCGAGGCTCAGGAGCGCGGCTATTTTGGGGAAGATCCACAGCTTGCTCGCAGGGAGATCCTCGCCTGCGGTAAAGACGCTGAACGATCCTACGGAGACGTTCTTGAGATAGATCAGTGTGAGGTAGTTTCTGACGATATGCCCGTTTGGCAGCTCAATGTCAAAATACGCGGGCTCGGTACGTTTCTTCCCCGGATAGAACACTTCTGAATAAGTATTTCTCATCATATATTGTATGGCGGGCGGAAGATGCCCCAGGGAGACATCTTCCGGGATATTGGCGGACGAGTGCAGCTCGGGGTATCCCTCGGATATCGCAAGGAAGGAGAAGCTGTTGTCGATGATCGTGGCGGGATAGCCTGCCATTTCCGATACCTTCTCCACGATCCTGTGCAGCCCTGCATTCTCGGAGAGCATGGTGAGCAGTTCATTGAGGCCTTCTTGCATAGCTGCCGCCTCCGCACGCTCACCCTTTGTTTTGAAGCCCGCTATTGTGCTCGGGAACAACGTTGTTGCAGGTTTCCTTTCTGGCATATTTTTTCCTCGCATTAATGCATACGTTGAAAAATAAACAATTATAGCGATAGCTTATTCGGCCAAGGCGGCTTTGTCAACCAATAGCAGCTCCAGACCCAGGCCAAGGAGATGTTTTTCCTGTGCTGTGGAACAGTTACTGTCGATGTACATGTTCATATACTTATAGCGTCAAAACAACAGCGCTTGCATATTGGGAGGTAATGAAGTGACGGACAAGGAAAAGAAGGAAAAAGACACCGAGCGGATATTTATCACAAGGGAGATCAACGGGGAGACATGGGAAATCCCTTTCGCCAAAGGCAACCCCGGCAAGAGCCGTGAAGAGTTGGATGCCCTGAAGCAGGAGATAGCGGCGGCAGGCGGCGCCAGCGATGCCGAGATGGTGCTGACCATGGGGTTTTGCGCGCCATACAACCCGCATACATATGAGGTCGAGGAACCGGATATCATCTGCGAACGCGATGTGACCTGCATACTTCGCGATGGCACGAGGATAAATGCGGACGTCTATCGTCCCTCCAACACCTTGGAAAAAGTTCCGGTGATCTGTTGCTTTGGACCGTTCGGCAAAAATCCGAGCGAAGGCATGGACTCATGGAAACTTATGGGTGTGCCGCCAAAGACCGTTTCCACCATGACGAAGTTTGAGTCCGCAGACCCCGGCTTTTGGTGCCGGATGGGCTACGCCGTCGCAAACATCGATCCTCGCGGGGTGGGCAACTCCGAAGGGAATGTCTACCTTTGGAGTTCTCAGGACGCTGAGGACGGCTATGATTTCATCGAGTGGGTCGCGAACCAGGCCTGGTGCAACGGCCGCGTGACCATGCTCGGCAATTCCGGCGTCTGCATGTCTCATTGGCGGATTGCCGCCACTCAGCCGCCCCATCTGGCGTGTCTCGCCGCATGGGAAGGGCAGGGCGATCTCTACCGGGAAAGCTATTTCGTCGGCGGTATTCCAAATCCCGATTACGAAGCTCATATCGTCGAAGCGCTCGCAGTCAAAAACTACATAGAGGACACCGTTTCGATGGTCAAAAAATATCCGCTCATGAACGAGTATTACAAGGACAAGATCGTCAAGTGGGAAAAGATACGGGTTCCCACCTATGTCACCGCAGGTTGGGTACATCATCATCTGCGCGGCGCGTTTGAGGGATTTCGCCGCATCCGCTCCCCTAAGAAATGGATGAGGGCCCACCGCGATTTCGAGTGGCCGGATGGCTACCGCACGTCAAGCCTGTATGATCTCAAGCTTTTCTTCGACCGCTATTGCAAAGATATTCACAATGGGTGGGAGTTCACCCCCAGGGTGCGCATGGACGTCATGGACGCTTATGAGTTTGACTATTCGCCCGCCCGCGCGGAGGATGCGT
Source organism: Eubacteriales Family XIII. Incertae Sedis bacterium (assembly GCA_031266515.1). GTDB lineage: Bacteria > Bacillota > Clostridia > Peptostreptococcales > Anaerovoracaceae > JAISAW01. Next base: position 574 of record JAISAW010000011.1, on the reverse strand, counting down.
TCCCGCTGAAGCGTACTGATTACAGAAAACTCTACCTCAATGCGGCTGACGGGTGTGCGGCCTATGAATCCTTTGCGGGTGAAAGCGAAGTCGTCTATGACCCTGAGGCCGAGACCACATCGTTCAATTACCGCTTCGAAGAGGATACGGAAATTTCCGGTTTCATGAAGCTACATCTCTGGGTTGAGAGCCGCGGACACGACAATATGGATCTCTTCCCCTGGGTGATCAAATTAGACGCAGAGGGAAACTATGTGCCGATCCACTGTATGGGCGCGGCTTTCCGCGGCGCTTGGGGGTATCTGCGCTGCTGCCACAGGGAGCTTGATGAGAAGTACGCCAGCGATTTCCAGCCGGTGCACGCGCACACCAAAGAGGAGCGTTTTGCTCCCGGCGAGATCGTGCCTGTGGATGTGGAATTCTACCCGCACAGCCGCGTCTGGCATAAGGGCGAGCAGCTTTCCGTGGTGGTGGCGGGGCGCTTTATCAAAACCGAGTGGTTTCATGACACGGACTTCAATCAGGTGACTGACAATGGCGACGGCAAGCATGTCATCCACACCGGCGGTCAGTA
>JAISAW010000034.1 GCA_031266515.1 Eubacteriales Family XIII. Incertae Sedis bacterium | reverse complement strand
CGCCAGGCGAAGTTCAGCGATTTTTTGCGCGAGCAGCTGCCCCAGCGCCTGGACGCATTGCTGACCTTCACTGCGGCCGGAGTGACGCCCATCAGCCGGGCATACTCCTGCGTCTTCACGCTCAAGTCGCGCTTTGCGAGCATCCTGTAGACAAGGGTGGCCGCAGACCTTATTTGTCCGGATGTGAGGTTCGGCGGCACAAAGAAGCGCTCGTCATCGAACCCGCAGCGATTGCCAGGTTTCGATTCAAGCGGATAGTCCTTTCCGCGATAGGTTACGAGAGAGCCGTAGCCAAGCACGTAATCAACGCGGGAGGCGTTCAGTTCCTGGCAAAGCGCTGTATTTTTGGAAATCCAACCGGCTTTGCTCTCGACAAACGCGTCAATTTCGCGTTTCGGCGCGCCAAACGGGGCGCGCACCTCAATGCTCGTGTCATCGCGAAGGTACAGGGCGATGGTTTTCCTCTTTGACCGTACAAGCGTGTAGTCAATCATACTGTTAAAGGCCAAGCCGCGCCCTCAATGCCTCCTGAAGTGTAGCGGAGACATTGACGCCCGTTCTTTCAGGTGCAGTACATCATTTTGATTTGGCTCCCATCCCTCAAACATATTAGTGCTCAAAGCATGCCACACCCCACGGAAGTCATGTTTGTTGTTAAAACGGATTCCCATTATGGTCAATTCAGACTTGTTTATCTCCAGATTCATCTGTAATCCCTCATTCAATTACTCTTATATATCTCTTGTCATTGCCTCTTGCTTTACGAAGCGTGTACTTGCTATTTATTATAGCATGGCAATGTTGACATCTTGTTAAGAAATGCTCTTTCGTCATTGATTGAAGCGAGAAATAAAATTTCACCATATTTGGACAGAGCGGAAATATCCCCGTGTACTCTTCATATCGTTATACGCATACGGCAATAATATAAAACAGCAGGTTCGTTTCGTTAGCATGTCTTGTATAATAGCGGAGGAGAGAGCGAAGCGAATATGGCCTGTTTTGATGGATGTTCAAAGCGTGTTCGTTAGAATGGCGGGCAAACCTGACGGATGGATCGTAGCGGCTGATTGAGGGAAAAACATGGGAATTATGTACACGCAGAAAATAAGCAACGATTTGTACCTGCTTGCGGAAAAGGCCGGGCCTGCCGTCGTAACCATGTGGCTGGCCATCGGCAGCAAAAATGCTGCGCTGATCGACGCCGGGTTTGGGATCACAGGCACCTTGAGAAAATTAGTACAAAAAATCACGGAGCTGCCCGTCGTCCACCTGGTGACGCATTGTGACCCCGACCATGCGGGAGGATCCGCACAATTCGACGACATACACATGAGCAGCCTCGACGGGGATCTTCAGCAGACATCGCTGAATTTCAAAAAAAGAGTGCATGATTTGAGCGTGGCTGCCGGTGACAACCCCTTGGTGAAGCTGTACCTGCAGCTCAAAATGACTAAGGCGGAGTCCTTTGATTTTACAGATATACAGGACGGGGAGACATTCGAACTCGGCGGTGCGTCCCTTAAGGCTTTCGCTTTCCCAGGTCATACGAAAGGGAGTATGTGCTTTGTCAATGAAGCCGGAGGGTATGCCGTGACCGGGGACTCCATAGTGGCAAGGGACGCGGCGATACTTGGCGATAGACGCTGCCCTCCATTGACGGTTTACAGGGATTCATTGCGCCGCTTTCTCGACAAAGGGTACGGGCGGCTCACGATTTATATAGGGCACAGCCTTACGCCCCTTGACCGGGACATTCCGGCTCAATTGATTGCCGCATGTGATGAGGTATTGGGAGGCGGCACTTCAAATGATTTGCCCTTCAATTCGCCTTTTGCAGCAGACAGGCACACGCCCCAGGCATACGAACATTGCCATGACAAAGGGTGCATACGCTACCTGCGGGAAAACCTGACGCAGTGGCAAGACAAATAAATTCTTTTCAGCAGAGTATAACCTACTTACCTGGGCAAATCAAGTATTTGTAGGTTATGGGCAACCGGAGCCGCATTTGCAACAATCTTTGCAATGATTTTGCCTTTCGTTGATTGTTTCAGAACATCTCATCGGCAGTGACAAGCGTCACATCGTTTTGCCGCCCTGCCCTTGCTTGCAGGGACGCCGTAAATCCGCTCTTCGAAAAGAGGATGTAGTGTTTGTGCCGGAAAGCAGGGAGGATTTCCGATTTTCGGATAAGGCCGTCCAAAACCTCCTCGCCTGTGGCTTGGTTTCTCCACTTGCATTCGCCGAAAAGCGCATTGTCCTTCGCAAAGCCTATAAAATCAATCTCTTCTTCACGCCGTTCTTTGGGATTATTGCCCCACCAGCGGCCGATTTTGCGGAAAGGGACCGGCGACTGATTTTGCTTTAAGAGCCTCCACATATACTGGATCGCGCATTTTTCAAAAGCATGCCCGACGTGGCCGGAGAGCTGCTCCTCAAACACCTCGGCGCAGACCACATCGCCAAGCCCTGCCGTAATACGGCTCAGCTCCGGCAAAATAAAACGATGCCAAAAGATAAAAAGCTGATCGTCAAGAAGGTAGATTGTTTTTTTGCTGCTTTGCTCTTCGGTGACGGGGACTTCTTTTTTGACAAGCCCAAGGCCGGCCAGTGTGTTCAACATCTTGCTGCACTGACTGGTTTCGACACCCGCCCGCGTTGCAATTTTGTTCAGCCTGCTGCTGCCGTCCGCGATCGCCGTAATGATGGCGTTGTATGTCTGCGGGATTTTAAGCTCCTGTTTCAAAAGGTTTGGCGGCTCTTCAAACAGCCGTCCTGAAGGGTCAAACAGCAAGTTGCGTACATTTTCATAGACGGACAGGTTCTGGCCGATACGGGAAAGGTACTCCGGAATGCCGCCGGTGATACTGTACAGCACGATCTTTTCTTCATTGGAAAAACCCTTCATCATTTCGGAACTCGTAAAGCAGTCAAACGGCAGCAGCTTGAACTGGGCTGTCCTGCGCCCGTACAGCGGGCTTTTGTAGCCCAGCACCTGCTCTTCCATAAACGACATGCTGGAGCCGCAGAGGATCAGGAACAAATTGCTGTCCGCATGGTATTTATCTATTGCCGTCTGCAATACGGAGGATACCGATCTGTCGCTTTCGGCAAGGTAGGGGTATTCGTCAATGGCAAAGACTATGCGTTCGTCCTTCGCTGTTTGAAACACGTAGTCAATCGCTTCGCGAAATGAAGCGAAGGGGTTTTTCGGCGCACCCGGAGCTATGGTTGAGAGAATCTGGTTTGACAGTATTTTAAGATTCTCTTTCAATGTTGACTGTACCGCCACGAAGTATACAGTCTTTTTCCCTTTGCAAAATTCATTGATGAGCGTGGTCTTCCCCACACGGCGGCGGCCATATATAACGGGGAATTGAAACCCGTCTTCGCGATAAGCTTTGCCCAATGTGTCAAGCTCGGCGCTTCTTCCAACAAACATAAACTAACCTCCAAGTTGCTAACTGTGCGATTACTAACTGCGCAATTAGTATATTTTGTTTTGGATTCAACGTCAAGCCTTCGCGTTTGCCCTCTCCCATTGCCCTGGTTTTCAAGCCCCCAGGGAAGGGATTCATTGCGTCGCTTTCTCGGCAAAGGGTACGGGCGGCTCACGATTTATAATATAGGGCACAGCCTTACGCCCCTTGACAGGGACATTCCGGCTCAATTGATTGCCGCATGTGATGAGGTATTGGGAGGCGGCACTTCAAATGATTTGCCATTCGACTCGCCTTGCACAGCAGACAGGCACACGCCCCAGGCATACGAACATTGCCATGACAAAGAGTACATACGCTATCTGCGGGAAAACCTGACGCAGAGGCAAGACAACTAAATTCTTTTCAGCCGTTCCCGCAGCGCTTCCTGAAGTGTGGCGGAGACATTTACCTCGTTGAAAGGCATTTGTTCGGAACTGTATCCCAGAACGCTGCGACCTTATTTTTCTCTTTCTTCGTACAACCATCCAGCAAGGTATTGTATTTCGTGAGATTAAGGTGAGGGAATATGGCGAGAATTCCAGCCCTGCCTTGAGGATTTCCGATTTTCGGATAAGGCCGTCCAAAACCTCTTAGCCTGTGGCTTGGTTTCTCCACTTGCATTCGCCGAAAAGCGCATTGTCCTTCGCAAAGCCTATAAAATCAATCTCTTCTCTACGCCGTTCTTTGGGGTTATTGCCCCACCAGCGGCCGATTTTGCGGAAAGGGACCGGCGACTGATTTTGCTTTAAGAGCCTCCAGATATACTGGATCGCGCATTTTTCATTTGTTTTGGATTCAACGTCAAGCCTTCGCATTTGCCCTGATCTTATATGAGCAAAGTGCAGCCAAGCGATTGTTTGCGTTGGAAAACCATATCTGTTATATTTATCCCATGAGTGATGTCCGAATCAACAAATCCGCATTAAGGCACGGCATATCTGAGACGGACATTCGCCTCACTCTTATAAATTTTATTTATGAAGCCCCGATTGCCGGAGAGGCAGACAAATTTCTTGCTGTCGGATTCGACGAAAGAGGTAATTTGATTGAGGTTATCTACGAATATGTAGATGATGACGCAATTCATGTATTCCATGCGATGAAGTGCCGCAAGGCTATCCTTGAACTATTTGAACGATGAGGTCGATATGTGTGCAAAAATGATGAGTGACAAAGAGGCGGAGGCATACGCCAAAAGACTTGAAAATGAGATCCCTTCCATTCGACTTGGCGAATGCGGCCCGCTTACACGTGAACGCGATCAAGCCGCATTGGAATTTCTCGACGGTTTCTCCGCGCAGTACATCCGAGCAAAAGCAAGAGCCACGAACAAACCCGTATCAGAAATAATCGGCGACCTGGTGCGAAAAGATCTGGAATCAGCCTGAAGACTTCCAACTCTATGGTGGGTCTACTTCTACCGTGCTCTTTTCCTGCAGGCGTTAATGCTAATTGCCGGAGTCCACTACCTCGCCCTCAAGCAGCAGGCGCACAAACGTAGTATGGTCGGCGTTTATTCTCGCTGTCACGGCTCCACTGCCTGTGCAGGCTCCGCAAGGTTTCGCAATTTATTTCTTTACTACAGATCATATTATAGACTATTTTTCACGCTTTTCTTCATGAATAAACATATTTGCCGAGGCGCGGCGGCAGCTCGGACAGGGGATTTGAGGGGTGGGAAGGCAAGGCCAGATTCGCTTCGGGTCAAAATCCAAGGCGTTCCCGCAGCGCTTCCTGAAGTGTGGCGGAGACGTTGATACCCGCTCTTGCCGCCTCATGGTCAAGCCATGCGGGAAGTGATACGTTTCGCCTCACTGTGCGTTGTTCGTATTTCTTGCGGTATGCGTCAAAATCAACAGGTATGAGGGTGACAGTCTCCCCGACGATATCATTTTCCGCGTCCGGACCGTCATGCCAGGGGGACGTCATTGAATCGATATCGGAGGCTTTCGAGGGCGGCGGTATTTCTTCGCCGTCATCCTGCATGGCTACCCCGGTCAATGATATCAAGTCCTCCGCCATAAAGATTGCGTCCGCAAGATCCTTTCCCTGCGTCTGCCGGCCGAAGTCCGGCACGTGGACAAGGTACGGGATTTTCTTATCCGTGGTTTCCGTGATTATCACGGGGTAAACAGCTTTCACGTCAAAACTCCGTTGAAGGTTACAGGCTCCATTTTTTTATTATTGCTCCACCAACTAAATATAGCGTCAAAGCGGCGAGGATTTTCTTCGTCAGACGAGGCGGAGGGTTCCGTTGATACTGGACGTATCAACGGGTTCCGACAACGAAGGATGCCGGAGAAAAGACCGGCGCGACACGCAATATTTAGTTGGTGGAGCAATAACGCCCTGGCAAGCCTTTCGTTGATTTCGCTGTGCCTTGGGATTGATTCGGTATGAATTCCATCGGTAATAGTCTCGTGCGGGCCTTTGTCTCGCAACGTGTACCAACCTTTCGATTCAAACCTTTTCATCAAGTCTCTGCGTTTCAATTGCTCTGCCCTTTTATATGTACTATAATACACACTGTTATACACACAGTCAAGCCCGCGAGTAATGCGGCGGCTCCTGCGAAAATCCCCTGAATATGTTACACACTCATAATATGCACAACTACCAATCTCTCTGCTCCAGCCGGTGGCTCAGTTTCCCTGTTTCATCTTGTATTCTATGCCATTCTTATATAGAGTTTGCTATTCCTGTCTGTGCTCAACCATTGAATGGTAAATTATGGAAATGTTAGCAGAAGCACAGACTATTGTCAATACCCCCCCCCCCTCTATTTCTAACGTTCTTAGAAAAAATCTGCGCATATCTGGACGGTGCCAGGCGGTGTCGAGTCAAATGCATAAGCGCAGCGGTTGTTTGCGCTGAAAAATCATATCTGTTATATTTGCTCCATGAGTGAAGATGGTGTTTTTATTGTTGCCGGCACAGAACAACTAATAAGGATTATGGGAAAATGAAGAAAAAAATACTGATTATCACCGGTTCGCCGAGGCGCGGCATATACGGTTTTTTCGCCGGGCTTTAATCTTTTTTTAATGCGTTTTAATGTTCGCTCAATTCTATCTGAAGCTTTAGTTGTTATCCTATAAACAAAGGTAACGTCAGATGGAACAGACGAAAGGGACAGGACAATGGCAATTACGATAGAACAAGCCGAAAAACTGGTGAATTTGACAGGGGTTTCCTACGAGGAAGCCAGGGCGGCGCTCGAATCAGCTGACGGGGACATCCTCGAAGCGATCATCGCTTTGGAGAAAGAGGGGAAAACCGCGCGCAAGACCGGGGCTTACAGCACGGACGGAGACGCGCCTTCAGGGACAGAACTGGTACAAAGCACGAATGGCAGATACGGGCAGGGAGGGCCTTACGGCGGACAATCGGACGGTTACGGCCCGGGCTACGCAGGCTACAATGGACAAAAGGGAGGTGCAGCAGGCATGGGCAAAACGGCGAGTTTCTCAGAGGCTATGGGCAAGCTGTGGGGGTTCGTTCTTAAAGTATTTCATAAAGGGAATGTCAACCACTTCGAAGTGTACAGGCGCGGAGAGAACATCCTCAGCATCCCCGTGACCATATTGGTCATCATGCTGATATTCCTCTTTTGGGTCGTACTTCCCGCGTTGGTCATCGCGCTGTTCTTTGGCTGCAGATACAGGTTCAGAGGACCCGACCTCGACCGTGACGCCATCAACAATGCCATGAACGCCGCAGCAAACACAGCAGAAGATATCAAGCAATCAATGAAAGACGCTGGAAACGGCAACGATAGCGGACAAACGCCGTAAAAATCGCCGCACCGAAGCGACCTTCGGCGCAAACGGAGGAATATATGCCCGAACGGATATTGGTCGTCGAAGACGAGGAAAAGATGGCGCGCATTGTGGAGCTGGAACTCTCGCATGAGGGGTACGAAGTCACGAAATGCTCCGACGGCCTCACGGGACTGCAATGCGCGGAACAGAATGACTTCGACCTGATCCTCCTCGACATCATGCTCCCCGTATTGTCGGGCATCGAAGTATTGCGCAGGCTGCGCAAATCCAAATCCACGCCCGTCATCCTGCTCACCGCCAGGGACGAGGTGGTTGACAAGGTGCTGGGGCTGGACAGCGGTGCCGAGGACTACGTCACAAAGCCCTTCTCCATAGAAGAACTGTTGGCGCGCATCAGGGCGGCGCTCCGAACATCCGCGGCCAGGAACGCGAAGACTGCGGACGAGAACATGGGTTCGGACAATGTCGTACTGGCTGTCGGCGAATTGTCGCTCGACATCGGCAAGCATGCTGTCTTCTACGCAGGAGAAAATATCGAGCTCACGCCCAGGGAGTTTGAGTTGCTGCGTTGCCTTTTGGAAAACAAAGGGATGGCGCTTACCCGCGACGCCCTGTTGGACAAGGTCTGGGGCTACGACTACATCGGAGAGACCAACGCGGTGGATGTATATGTGCGTTTCCTGCGCAGCAAGATCGACGAAAAATACGGCGTCAAGCTGATCTCCACCGTACGTGGCGCGTAGGCTACCGCATCGAGGGATAGCGCGAATGGCCAAATTTGAGGGTCGTCAAATCCGTGGGTGTGCCACACGTTTGGGCATGGCGTAGAGGGATAGAGAGAAGGCTTTGGCCGCCGGGTCGCGCCGAAACTGAAAGGGAAAGAGTTGGTGTCGTCCCATGAGGGCAGAATGACAAAGGAATACGCACAGGACAAATTGAAATCGAGGCTGAATGCGAGAATGGTCCTTATTCATTTTTTCGTGTTCCTGGCTCTGGACCTCGTCCTTGTGGCCCTGGCGGCAGTGGGTGGCTTCGTATTCGCCGAATGGACTGCATCCGACATCGCAAACCAGCTGAAAAACGCTCCGCCCGGCGGCATCCTCGCAGAGAGCATATCGGAACGGCGCGCGCTCACCCTTGGGGACGTAGACGTAAGCTATGAAAAAACCGTTCCCAAAGGCTTGCCAATATCTGGCATCAGGAATATCTTCCCCGAAAACACGAGGGCAGCCGAACGGGAATTCCGTTATGACGCAAACGCCGATAAATTTTCCGGGCAGCTTCTCTCCGTCTCTTACGCAGTCAGTATCCCTGATGAGGCAAAGCCTGCTGGAAACAGCACCGCACCCGGGGGATATACGGTGATCGTCCTCCACGTGGGGCGTTATTTGGCCACAGCCAAAATTGCGTTTCACGTCATCCTGGTCTTCCAACTCCTTTCACTCATCCATACGGGCTTCAAGAGCGGCCGAGCGATCGATCGGACTCTCAAGCCATTGCGGGAACTGTTGGCAGCGACCCAGGCCTTTGCGGAAGCCTCAAAGTCTTCTTCGGGAAAGTACTCCACAGAGGCACTGAAAAACCTGGCGCGGGCATTGGACTCGGTGGGTGCGGGGCATTTGGACAGGCGCATACCATCGGAAGTGATCACCGAGGAGCTGCGTCCCCTGGCCTTGGCCATCAACGACATGTTGGTCAGGATCGACGAGGGGTACAATTCGCAGATCCGCTTTGTATCCGATGCATCCCATGAGCTTCGGACGCCCATCGCCGTGATACAGGGCTACGCCAATATGCTCTCACGCTGGGGCAGCGAAGATCCGGAGACATTGCGGGAATCCATCGAAGCCATCAAATCCGAAGCCGCGGCCATGAAGCAGATGGTCAATCAATTGCTTTTTCTCGCCCGCGGCGACAGCGCATCCATGAAATTGGATTGGGGAACGCTGAACCTCTCCCGCATCGCATCGGAGGTGATCAAGGAAGAGACGATGATCGACCAGGCGCATGTGTTCCGTTCGCACATCGAGGACGGCGTCTTCATCGAAGGGGATTCCGGCCTGATCAAGCAGCTCCTGCGGATACTCACGGACAACAGCGTCAAATACACTGAGCCCGGCGGCGCGATCACAGTAAAACTCACGCAAACCCCGCCCATGCCTGGCTTCGGAGGAGATGCATTTCCGCGCGGCCACGCCATACTGACCGTCCAGGACGAGGGCGTCGGAATACCTGCGGACATCCTTCCTCATATCTTCGACCGCTTCGTCAGAGCCGACGAATCCCGTACGCGCGACACAGGCGGCGCGGGGCTGGGCCTGTCCATAGCCCAATGGGTCGCAGAGCGCCACGGCGGGCATATGGAAGTGTTGAGCAGGGAAAATGCCGGCTCCCGGTTTACCGTCATCCTCCCATTGGCTGCGCGGGGCAGCGCTCCAATCACACCCTAAGCTTCCGCGAGGTGAGCTGCGTGGATACTTTTCTCTCAGGAAATATCCAATTTCTCTTCCAGCGCGTCCTGCAGCACCTTGGAAAAATTAACCCCTCTCTCCGTAGCCAATTCATCCATCCATTGAGGGATGGTCAAGGTTTTCTTTACAGCCCTGCCGTTATTCATCCTTTGATACCCGACAGTATCACAGGCGACCAATGTGGCGAACTCATTTTTCCCGGCTGTCAGCGCACTGATATCGGATGGCTCCGGGATATCCGCCGATGTTTTTTCCAAATCATACAGGGTGAATGCAAGGACATCTTCAGCCATTTTGATACCGTATCCCAAATCATCCCCGCAGGTATAGCAACCCGGAAGGTCAGGGAAATTGATCGAGTACCCTTTCTTTTCTTTAGTAAAAACAGCCGGATAAACGTACTTCATTCTGATTCTCCTTAAAACATTCAAAATACAGAGCGCACTTCCCAATATACTGAAAAAAGCGGCAACATGAAATATTGGATATAGTGTAATATAGAGCTATATCAAAAGGGATGGTTACTATGATGACAATGATATTATTCAGCAAAAGCCTATGAAATACATGGAACTCATCGCAGTCGGTTCGGGAGGGTTTTTGGGTGCCTGCGCCCGCTTCCTGCTGACGAAAGCATTCGACATGGCGGGCGCAGATCTGCCGCTCGGAACCCTGGCGTCAAACGTGATCGCCGGGTTTCTGATCGGGTTAATCATCGGCTTGGAAAGGCACATGGGAAACTTTGACCGCCACGCCAAGCTGTTCCTGACTACCGGCCTGCTTGGAGGCCTCAGCACGTTTTCGGCTTTCAGCCTGGAAACTGTCACGTTTCTGCAGGCTAAACAATACCTCTACGCCGCAGGAAATACAGTCCTGAACCTCGCTTGCTCGATCATAGCCGTCTTTCTCGGATTTGCCCTCGCAAAGCTCTGGGAGACAAACTCGCAGTAGCGGCGGCACTCAGAGTAGACAAAAATCATTAAGCGCTTTGATCGCCATTTACCAGTATCCATCTGCTCTTTAATTGGTTATAGCCCGTGTTCATTGACGTTAAAAATTTCAAATTAAACGGCTCGTTTTCTGCCTCAATTTGCTCCAACAGCGTCTCTATATCCTGCAGAATTTGAATCGTCACATCAGTTCTAAGCATGCCTAAATCATGAATTGCTCCACGGGCAGCGGCAACATATTCTCCGGCTTCATATTCATCTTTCACATCGCTTGAACTCGCAGGCAGGTACGGGATAAGTTCATCCAGCAGATTTTTAGCGATAGTATCACTCTTCGTCATATAATTCATTGCAAATCAACCTCCTCAAGGCAAAGACTCTTTTGCTTGCGCTATTTTACCATGTTGTTTTGTTTGCTTTATGTTAAACTGGGTAAAGTATTGACAGTGGCTGGCGACAGGCTGAAAATCGCCACGTCGGATCATGGCGGAAAATCAAAGCCGATTTAAGCTGATGGCATAGCAGACAAGGAGGAAATAAATGCGAGCGATTGGAACAGAGAAAACCGCAAAATGGGGGGGGGGGGGAATCCTCTGAAATAAGCAAGGGCAATTTTCTGGAGAGACACAGAGATAACGGCGAGACTGCGGACACGAGTATCCCTCACGTGCCTGTTTTGTGTGGCTTCCGCCGCAGTGCAAAACAGGGCAGCGAAGCGAGCACAAGGCGAGCGGAGGAGAGCAAAGCGGACGTTGTCTTTTTTGGTTCCGGGGCAAGCAGTAGGCATACGGGAAAGAAGCAGCCAGGGTTCACTCTTGTTGAAGTCATAGTAGTCATCGTCATCATCGCTATCCTTGCAGCCATCGGCGTACCTGCGCTGACCGGGTATATAGACAAAGCGCAGGATAAAAATTACATAGTAGAAGCGCGCGACTATTTTATTGCTGCGCGCAGCGAGATAGTCGAAGCCTATACGGATGGCGAGCTCGCTGAAAACCTCTCTGCATATGAGAGCCTGGATAACTTTATCTCTGAGGGCCTGACTAAAGACAATGGTTTGAGATGGTTTGGGCTGTGGCATCTGAGTGGTTATGCCCTCGACAATTTTTACGACAGGGTGTCCGGTTTGCTCAGTAAGGAAGACCGTCAGACATTGCGCAACGCCCACGACCCTGGGTGGTGGGATTTTGCCTTTGTGGGTTCATCAAGCGCCAACATGCTCAATGCGGACGGATTCCTTTTCGTCATCGATACGTCCGGGACAAGCGAAGAGTTTGTGGTAGCCACATATAAGCTCGCAGATGGTTTGGATTTTGCCGGGAAACAAGCAGCAGACATCACAGCTGAAAAACTTCTCTCCGACGGTGAATACGATCCCGACGCCGGATATAGTGTTTACCATATAACAGCTACTGCATAACTGCAGACCCGGAAGAAGATGGTTAAACATCATCTTTGGCAGTGCTAAAACGCAGGGAGCAGGACAGCCACTGCCCTACTCCCTGCGCCGTAGCCTGTGAATCCTGTATCAAGCCCCTTTCCCCGCCGTCCAGCCGAGGCTTTCCTGCTGCACTTTGTACAGGCGGGCGAACAGGCCGTTTTGCGCCAGCAGCTCCGCGCCGGTCCCTTCCTCGATGAGCTTGCCGCCGTCGAGCACGACGACCTTATCCGCGCCTATGACCGTACGCAGACGGTGGGCTATAACGATGACCGTGCGCCCTTCTATGAGCGTAGATATCGCTTCCTGAATCTGCGTTTCGTTCTCCGGGTCAAGGCTTGCTGTGGCCTCATCGAGGAGCACGATGGGCGCGTCCTTCAGCAGAGCGCGGGCGATGGAAATGCGCTGCCGCTCGCCGCCGGACAGCGTGGAGCCGTTTTCGCCGATGACTGTTTCGTAGCCATCCGGCATATTCCTGACGAACTCATCGCACCGAGCCATCTTCGCGGCGGCGTAGATTTCCTCGTCCGTCGCACCATGCTTGCCGATACGGATGTTGTTCATCACCGTGTCGCCAAACAGCACCACGTCCTGGAATACAAAGCTCATATAGCTCATCAATCGCTCAGGGTCTATTTCCCGGATATCCCTGCCGCCAATGGTGATTTCTCCCTCGCGCACATCCCAAAACCGGGCGATGAGGCGCGAAACTGTTGTCTTGCCGCTGCCGGACGGCCCCACAAACGCAGTCACGCCGTTTTGCGGGATAGTCAGGCTGATGTCACTGATGACGTCCATATCGTTGTAGGCGAAGGATACGTTTTTCATTTCCACATTATAATCGGAAAGAACGGCGTCCTCGTCGCCTGCCATGGGAGTCTCTTCACGGAGCGCCTGCATGCGCCTCGTCGATACCAGCATGTAGAAAAACTCCGGCAGCATGGTGAGGATGACGATGATAGGCGAGTAAATTTTCACGCTGACAATCAGGAACATCAGCAACGCGAGCGGTGAAAGCGATCCGCCGGTCAAAAGCGTCACACCCACAAGCGTCACCAGGCCGATACCGACCTGCAGCACCATCATTGCAAGCGTGATAAAAGTTCCCGCTATCAGTTCAAATTTGATGGCTTCCCTGAGCATGACGCTCAAGGCGTTTTTCAGCGCCGCCGATTTTTCGCCCGCAAGCCCGAACGCCTTGACGACCTTGATACCCTCCAGATATTCCTGCATTTGCTCGGCGACATTCAGTTTTGCCTGCACGTGCCTGTCGCCGATGGACATGAGTTTTTTCGTCACGAAAATCAGGCCGAACGCCACAGGCAGCGCGGCGAACAGAGCAATAGCCATGCGCCAGGTGTAGAATGCGAGCAGGACGCAGACGATCGTGACGGAGATACTGCCTCCAAAGAGGTTTGGCAGCACATGGCTCATGGACTGTTCGATCGACGTGCAGTCGCCCATGATGTTTGTGGTCAGTTCCGACAAGTCCTTGCGGTTAAAGAAGCTCAGAGGCAGGCGGCGCAGTTTTTCCGCAACTTCAACGCGGATTTTTTCAGACTCGTTGTATGCCACAGTGTAAGTCTTGCGGTACTCGTTGGTATACACGATGAAATAGAGTATCGCAGCGGCCACGCCAGCGCCGAGACAGAGCCAAAGCCCCCTTGTATCAAGCGTCCCTCCGCCAGTCAGCGGCTGCAGCAAAATGTTTATCACCATGATCGCAATGCCAAAGGGCAGAAACATGCAGATATTGGACAGCACTGCTGCAAACACTCCACGCTTTAAGCCCTCATAGCCCTCGTCCGAGAGCCTCAATAATTTTTTAATTCTGACCATTTGCAGTCACCTCCGTTTTCACAAGCGTCCAATCCATCGCGCCGGTGTACTGTTCCCACATGCGGCTGTAACGCCCGTTTGCGCTTACCAATGCATCATGCGTACCTTCTTCCAAGACCTTCCCTTTGTCCACCACGAGGATTTTGTCCGCGCCGCGCACGGTGGAAAGCCGGTGCGCGATGATGATGACTGTCCTGTCCCTCATCAGCTCCGAGAGCGCACGCTGTATCTTTTGCTCGTTCTCCGGGTCGGCAAAAGCAGTGGCCTCGTCCAATACAAGTATGGGCGCGTTCTTCAAAATCGCGCGGGCGATGACAATCCGCTGACGCTCGCCTCCGGAGAGGTGTACGCCGCCGGCGCCGATTACCGTATCGTAGCCCTGCGGCAGGTTTGTGGCAAACTCGTGGCACTGCGCGGCTTTCGCAGCGGCGATGGCCTGCTCCCGCGAGGCGTTTTCGTCCCCGATCAGAATATTGTCGATAACGCTCTGCTTGAACAGGAACACGTCCTGGAATACGAAGCCTACGATCGACATCAGATAATCGCTTGACATCTCGCGTATATCCACGCCGCCGATTTTGATCACGCCTTCGTTTATGTCATAAAATCGCGGGATGAGATGGGCGATGGTGGACTTGCCGCTCCCGGACGGGCCCACAAGCGCTGTGACTTCGCCCTGGCCGGCGGTAAAGCTCACGCCGTTCAACGCTG
>JAISAW010000116.1 GCA_031266515.1 Eubacteriales Family XIII. Incertae Sedis bacterium | reverse complement strand
TACATTTCCAGGGCCGTCGGGGCTACCGTGACCACTATGACCGCAAAGAGCTGAAGTGCCATTGGGAAGACGAGTTTGGTCTCAGCCACGCGCCCTCTCTTCTCCGCATCCTTTTTCCTCGTTTCCCAAAGAAGCTCCCGCTCGGCGTCAAGTTTCTCAGCCAGCACACTGCCTTTGTCTATGTTGTCCGCAAGGACCGATGAGAACCGCAAGACTTCCTTTAACCCGCTCTTTTTTGCCATTTCCGCAAACTCGGCGGTAAGAGGGGTGCCTGACGCTTTCATCCTGTCCCTCACGCTGGCAAGCTCTTCATAGAGGATCTTCCGGCCCGTCCTTTCGCGCACGGCTTCATAGCCATCCGCTATCCTTTCAATCGCAGATGTGATAGTCAGTCCCGCGCCAAGCAGGAGAGATAATTTCCCGAGGAAATTCGGGAACTCCCTTTCAATCTCATCGCGGGCGATCCCGATGCGCTTTTCGATGGCTCTGAACCTGCATTTATATACGATGAAGAAAAAGGCGGCGGCGGCAAGTGCAAAGGGGATCATGCTTCCGCTTGAAGGCTGCGACCATGAGAGCTTCACGCCTTTCCATTCGCCCGGCAGGTCGACGGCATTGCCATCCCCGCCGCGCGAGACTGATTCCGCAGCTTCGAGAGCCCTTGTCTCCAGCATCTTCGAAGTGTCTGTCCCATCCGGCAAACTCCCCGTCACCAATGTCATGGCCACGTCTTTCGTCTTGCTCCCAAGCCTGATGTGAGCGTCCAAAACGATCTCCGTCCCTTCTTCCGCCCCGACTATATTCACCTTGCCGTCCTCAGCGACAATCGACTCGTCGCTGCTCGACCATGAGATATCCGCGCCGGTGGACGGGTCTGTCTCAGGCATATAGAGGTCGCTCGATATGGACTCTGCGTCGGCATTGCCTGCAAGTACGAGCCCAGGCAACGTTTCCGCCAAATCTTCCAGCGCCTCTTCAGTTTCTTCTTCGCCCAAAGTACCGGGCAGTATCCTCACGACAGCGTCTTCAGAAGCCTTCGCGTCTTTGTACTCGGCAGTGACCTTCAGCTTCAGGTTTTTGGAGTCCTCTCCCGGTGCCCCTCTCGACAAGTCTGGCGCTTCTGCCCCGCCTGCGCGTCCGGTTATCTCAAGTATGACGACGATCACCAAAACGGCGGCTGCGGATATGAGAAGGATGCTGTTATTCTTCTTTGTGACAGAAATATATGTTATGTAATCCATGTCAAGCGTCGCATTTTTGCACAGCGCTTCCATCCTTCGCCTGCTTCCCGTCAGGGAATCCCAGAACCCCCGGACGCGCGCCACCATCCGGTTATCGGATTTCCTGCACTCTTCCACGCCATCGCTACCGGATTTCCTGCGCTCTTCCACGCAACCGCCACCGATATCATTGCTTCGTTTTTTCATATGTCTGTCCTCAAAATCTTTCCGCTCCAGACGAAGGAGGCCGCAAGCAAGCCAAGCGCCGCCGTCATCACGAACATCCCTGCGGCGGATGCGTAAAGGGGCGCGATATATTCAGGCGAACTGAATTTCAGAAAAGCGAGGATGACGACCGGCATGAGCCCAAGGATCACTGTCTCATATTTTTTCTGCGCGGTCAGCGCCTCGAGCTCTTTCTCGATGCTTATTTTTTCGATAAGGGCTTCCGCCGACCTGCCAACCGCTTTGATGAGGTCGCCGCCAGTATCCAGACAGGTGAAATATACGTCGACAAAACTCACTATATCCTCGCACCCGCTCCTCGCCGCAAAGTCCGTCAGCACCTCTTTGTCGCTCTCGCCGCCCTGCCCCAGCCTGCGGTTCATCTGTTTGATCTCAAGAAGCATAGGGGATTCCGCTGTCAGGCTTCCATCGAGGTAGATTTCCGCTTCCGACAGAGCTTCTTTCATATGCCTGCCTGTTGCGAACGAAGACGATAGCGACAGCAGCAAATCCCGGAACTCGAAAGCGAGCCTTTTCCTTCTCTTTTCGGATAGATAGCCTTTGTAGTGCTTTTCCGCGAACACGGGGCAAAGCGCGGCACAGCATGCGATCAAGACGTTGTTGTAGTACAAAAAACCGAGCAGCGCAAACCCCGCCATACTCACGGCGTAGTAACGAAGTTTTTCCTTGCGCTCAAGTCTGTACAGTGAATAATCGTTCATAAGCGTACCCCGGCGATGCTTAGTTTGCTCGTATCCTCAAGCTTCCCAACACTGGCGAGACGTCGCTCGCCATCAAGGCGGTATAGCGTATTCAGTGCTATCTCACCATCTATGACTCCGCGCAGCTCAGCTATTTCAGTGACCTTTCTGACACCTCCTGTGAGCCTTGCCAAATGCACTATCAGATCAATCCCTTCGGCTATTTGCCTGCGGATCGCCCCGAGAGGGAACTCCGCCGCTTGAAGGAACATGGCTTCAAGCCGGTAAAGCATCCCCGACGGGGAATTGGCATGGCCGGTGCTGAGCGAGCCTGAATGGCCCGTATTCATGGCTTGGATCATATCCATCACTTCTTCGCCTCTCACCTCTCCGACGATGATGCGGTCAGGCCTCATTCTGAGACTCGCCTTTATGAGATGCCTCATGCTGACTTCGCCCTTCCCCTGTACATTGGCGGATTTGCATTCGAGACGCACCAGGTTTTCGATCCCTTTGATCTGAAGCTCAGCGGAGTCCTCGATTGTAACTATCCTCTCGGCTCGCGGGATGAAATTTGACAGCGCGTTCAGGAATGTCGTCTTGCCGGAGCTTGTCCCACCGCTTATGAAAATGTTGTACCCCGCCTCCACGAGCTTTACGAGAAAATCTGCGGCTTCCGGCGTCACGCTGCCGGAGCGCACCAGTTCTTCCATCGTGATCGCCGAAGCCGGAAAACGGCGGATGGTGAGTATCGGCCCGCCCAGAGCTATATTCCGGTAGACCGCGTTCACCCTTGATCCGTCTTCGAGCCGCGCATCAAGGATGGGGGACAGCTCATTGATCTCCCGGTGCACTCCGGCAGCTACTCTTCTTATGACGTCTTCGAGCTCTTCGACCCCTCCAAATTCGATGTCTGTCCTTTCGAGGCAGCCTTTTCTTTCTATAAAGACAGCTCCGGCGCCATTCACCATTATTTCGGTCACGTCCGGATCGGAAGCCAGGGGCATGAGCACTCCCAGCTCATGCCTCGTCTTTGCGAACACCGTCTCGGCGATGGCCAGCTTCTCCGCCGGGGCAAGCACGTCAATGGAACCCGCCGTTTCCGTGAGCAGCTTTGCTATGAATTCGCCTACCTCTTCGTCCGAAAGGTCGCACGGCGCTTCCCTGATATGCTTCCTCACAGCCTCGGTCATCAGGGCTATCGATTCGCGCTTTTTTTCTTTTCTCCTGCCGGATACAGACATGGGTTTCATTCAAGTTCCTCCAACCTGTCACAAATCTCTTTGACAGCCATCCCAAATTCGTTCGAAAGGCTTATCACCACACCGGACGATGTCCGCCGCACATCTTCTTTGCAGTACGGCAAACTCGCCCTGAACCGCTTCCCCGGATCAGCGCCGAGCAGCTCCCACCAATAACGGTCTTCTTCGTTTTCTTCATCCGTCACTGCCGGGCTTTCTTCGGACTCCCGCTCCGTCACCCTGATGAGACAGGACGGGACAAGGTCACAAAACTCCGCCAGCCTTATGATGGCGGCACCGAAGTCGAGCACAACAGTATCAGCGCCTGCGCCGGCGGCAGCCAATCCGACGACATGCACAGCCGTCTCTGCATCCACTCCGGCAAACGGATTCAGCCCACGATCAGGGCGAAACCGGAATACCCCGTGGTCGTCACGGAAAGAAATTTCTTTTGCTTTTCCTGCGAGGCAGGCGTACATGAACTCGGATGCAAAGACCATGGAGTCGTCGGTTCCCGCCGCAAGCTCGACATTTTCGATATCTTCAAAACTCATATACAGGACCTTTTTGCCCCTGTATGCGGACAGCTCTTTCGCAATGCCTATGGCCGCAGCGCTGGCACCGACTCCCCCTTCCGACGAAAAGACGCAAATCAGGGACAGCTCCCCGTTTTCCGATGAGGGATAAGGGCTTGCCAAAAAATCTGCCAATCCGCGCGCCGCGACAGAATTGTGCAAACCTGCAAATCCATATCCCGGGGATTTCGGGTGAAAAGTATCTGCGAAGAGCTTTCTCGCAGCCCCGAGTATCGCAGTGGCCCCCGCATATCTGTATATGGAATTCTTCTCAGGAAGTGCTCTGTGGGCCGACGGACCGACGGATGCAGGTGAAAAGCCTGAACGCCCCGGCTCTGATGCCAAGACGAGAACGGGGAAGGAAGCTGTGGCCTCCGGACCGGTCGGCTTTGCAGTTTTTTCGTATAACGATTCGGAAGTTATCAAAACGGACTTCCCCTGCGGCCTGATCGAGACGCTGCCGCCCCGCGCCAAAGTCAGGGACACCCCCGTATGCGCCCGCGCGACTTCGGCTGCAAACGCTTCCATATATTTTTTGTCTTCATCCGCCAGGCAGATTTCAAGGATTTTCAATTTTGCACCTTCCTTGCTCGCTCCAGATTTTTCCATATATTATAATATTTACCAATACATGTCAATCAAAAAATCTTTGCCCGCTCTTCCCAAGTACTGTAAACTGTGAACGAATAAAGCAAAGTGGCAGGAAGAAATACTGGCGTACGGCGTCTGCACAAAGTTCAGAGAGGCCGTAGCCGGGCAAACAACGTATAGCGCTATTCCAGCATATCAGGAGGATGACTATGGGTCTCATAAAAGCGGTAAGCTCTTCCGTCGGCGGCGTACTCGCCGACCAGTGGGTGGATTTTTTCAGTTGCGACGCAATCGCCGCAGATACATTGATAGTGAAAGGCCAGCGGTACACCGGCGGGCGAGGGTCAAATAAAAAAGGCAGCGACAACGTGATCACAAAAGGCTCCGGCATCGTAGTGGCGGAGGGGCAGGCGGCAGCGGTGGTCGATAATGGCCGCATCGTGGAGTTCACGGCGGAACCCGGGGAATTCACCTTTGACACTTCAATCGAGCCTACTGTATTCGCCGGAGGTGAGCTGGCAAGCGACCTCGAGGCAGTCTTTCAAACCATGATCGAACGTTTCACCTACGGGGGCAGCGCCGGCAAGGACCAGCGTGTCTATTACTTCAACACCAAAGAGATAATGGGAAACAAGTACGGTACGCCGAATCCAATTCCCTTCAGGGTGGTCGATACGAACATAGGCCTCGACATGGATACTGAAATAAGGTGCAACGGCGAATACTCCTTCAAGCTCGTGAACCCGATCCTCTTCTACAGAAATGTCGCCGGAAACGTACAGGATGAATTTACCGTCGAAGAGATCGCAAGCCAGCTGAAGGCCGAATTGTTGACGGCGCTTCAACCTGCGTTCGCGAAGATATCTGCAATGGGGATAAGGTACAGCGCGCTCGCAGCACACACACAGGAAATAGCAGACGCGCTGAACGAACAGCTCACAGCCAAGTTGAGGGATATCCGCGGAATTGAGATAGTGTCCTTTGGCGTCAACTCCGTGTCGGCGCCTGACGAAGACGAGCAGATCATAAAGGATCTGCAAAAAGGCGCCGTGCTTCGCGACCCCGGCATGGCGGCGGCGACATTGGCCGCAGCGCAGGCGGATGCGATGAAAGCGGCAGCGTCAAACGACAGCGGGGCGATGATGGGGTTCATGGGCCTCAACATGGCGCAGCAGGCGGGCGGCGCAAATGCAGGGCAACTGTTTGATATGGCGGAACAAAACAAACAGGCGGCTACAGGGACACAGCCCGCTCCGGGAAATGCTGCGGCGGCCGGGGCGCAGGCCTCTCCGGGAAACGCACTGACGGAAGCTGCGGCGGACTCTGAGTGGACTTGCCCGAAGTGCGGGCATGCCGGAAATAAAGGCAAGTTTTGCGAGCAGTGCGGAGCGCCGAGACCGGCGGAGGAGACATGGACCTGCCCGAGGTGTGGGCACACGGGGAACAAAGGCAATTTCTGCGAGCAATGCGGAGCGCCCAAACCCTGAAGAGATGAAAGGGCAAGTGAAAAATCGCATGTTATTGTTTGACAAGCTGTTTAACAAGCCCTGAAGATAAGTGAGGAGGCAAAACTATGGCATTACAGGAATTCAGATGTCCCAATTGCGGCGGAGCCCTCTCCTTTGAGCCGGGAATCCAGGAACTGCTGTGCCCATACTGCAATTCAACGATAAACGTCGAAGCATTGGAGGACTATGGCAGCGGCCTTGACGACAGCCAGCCGGACGAAAATATCAATTGGAGCTATGACGCTTCAAGCTGGGAGGAAGGCGAACAGAGCGGGCTCTGCGTATATTCGTGCAAGTCGTGCGGCGGCGAAATAGTCGGCGACGAAACGCTTGGAGCGACATCATGCCCGTTCTGCGGCAACCCTGTGGTGATGGCCTCAAAGTTTTCGGGAGACCTCAAACCGGATATAGTGATACCTTTCAAGAATGGCAAGAGCCAGGCTATTGCGGCCCTGAAGCAGCACTATCTCGGCAAGAGGCTACTGCCAAAAGTATTCAAAGATGAAAACCATTTGGATGAAGTGAAAGGCGTCTACGTCCCCTTCTGGCTGTTCGACGCCGACATAGACGCGGATATGCGCTATACGGCAAAGAGTACAAATCACTGGTCCGATTCAAAGTTCAACTATACAGAAACTTCGGCTTACAGCGTGAAAAGAAGCGGCCACCTCTCTTTCATGCAGGTGCCGGTCGACGGTTCGACCGTGATGGACGATACATTGATGGAGTCGATAGAGCCATTTCACTGGGAAGAAGCCGTCGATTTTCAGACAGCTTACCTCGCCGGGTTTTTTGCAAACAAATATGATGTCGATTCCGGCCACAGCATAGAGCGCGCAAGCCAACGCATAGTAAACAGTACGGAGGATGTCTTCCGAGGCACCGTGACAGGCTATGATTCGGTCACTCCCGAACGCCAAAGCACATATATGAGGGAAGGCGGCATCAAGTACGCCCTTCTCCCTGTCTGGATGCTCTCCACAAAATGGAAAGACCGCAACTTCGTCTTTGCGATGAACGGACAGACAGGAAAATTCGTCGGCGACCTTCCGCTTGACAAGGCAGCGAGAAACAAGTGGTTCTGGGGCCTCTTCCTCGGGTCGTTTGCCATCCTCGCTGTCATGGCTATCGTCATGATCGGTTTGATGCCGTAGGGGACGGAAAGGAGAACCTCCAACAATGAAAGAGAAAACCGGACATGCCCCTACACGCTTCATCATGCGCCTTCCCTCGCACCTCATCACGCGCATCATAGGCGTATACTTTGTGGCCGCAATCGTCTTCGCGATGTCGACTGCAGTTTTCGCGGCCGATAGCACCGGCATGGATGCGAGAGCTGCAAACATAAATATTTCTCCGATTGAACAATCCTTCCGATATATTTCCGTATCAGATGGCGGCACTGCATTCGTATTGCCAGCCGCTTCCGATCCTGCTCCGGATGAAGGAGAGCCTGTCAGCGGGGACGGTACTACAGACGCCCTGCCGATAAGCGCACCCTTAGATCGCAGTGGCCTGACTCGCACATCCTCACCGCTCTTCACCGACTCCGTGGGAATGCTTACACCTGTGGAAACTGCCGAACTGAACTCGAGGCTCGATGAACTGAGCACACAATACGGATTTGATGTAGCTGCGGCCATCGTCCAGCGACTCGATGACAGAAGTGCCCGGCTGTTTGCCGCCGACTACTATGAAGAGAGAGGCTATGGGCAAGGGGCAGATCGTTCGGGGGCCATCCTTCTGCTCGCAATGGAAGACCGCGATTTCGGATTTGCGGCGACCGGCTATGGAATGGAAGTATTCACACCTGCAGGACAGGAATATCTCGACTCTTTCTTCCTCCCGCAGTTTGGCGAGGATCGGTACTTTGACGGATTCATGGGATACGCGGACGGCGTAGAGCAATGCCTGATTGCGGCTGCAAACGGAGCGCCCATTGACAGCGGTAACATCCCCATGACTTCCGAGGGGAGGATTTCTTTTACCAGCGTCGCCATCGGCGCAGCTCTATTGATAAGCTTTTTGATCGCGTTTGGCGTGACATCCTCATGGAAAAGAAACTTACGTTCAGTCAAACCGCAAAACCTCGCGCACGAATATATCAGGGAGGACAGCTTCATACTGACCGACAGCCGCGACGACTTCCTGTACAGAAATGTGATCGCCATCCCAATCCCTCAAAACGAAAATAGAGGCGGTGGCGGCGGAATAGGCGGCTCATTCAGCAGTTCATCAGGCGGCAGCTTCACAGGCCACAGCGGAAAGTTCTGAGGGATATACATCACCGACATCGTTACTGCCCAGGCTACTATTCAGGCATGGGCAATATTCTTTGAATGAGGTGAAACTTGATCGGTGGCTTGATCCCACAATCTGTTGGAAATCCAAATCTTTTTTTGCTATAATAGCGAAGCCGTTTCAATAACCCGGACAGCGGTCCATCCGTATCGCAATGACGATACGGATCAGTATGGGTCATTAGCTCAGCTGGGAGAGCGCGTGGTTCGCAATCACGAGGTCAGCGGTTCGATCCCGCTATGATCCACCAGGAAAAAAGAGAGTTCCGCAAGGGCTCTCTTTCTTTTGAAATGGCTAATCAAAAATTCAGCGATAGGTTTGGCATTGGGATTCATATGGATTTTAGGAAGTATTGCCTTGCTATATTTTGCGGGGAGTTTTCATTTGGGAACAACAAACGAAGTACCATATATTCCAATATGGTTCTTTGCGGTATTGCTGAACGCAGCAATGCAGGAATATCTTGTGCGGGGCTATTTGTTTTCATTATTTAGAGAAAAATATAATGTTATAGTGGCTACTGCAATCACTACTGTTTTATTCACTTTAATGCACGCAGGTGCATTTGCAGCAGGATTTATCGCCATCCTGAACGTTATTACAATGAGCGTATTTGTGACTTTATTACTGATTTATACGCAAAGCCTTCTTGCCCCGGTTTTAGTGCATTTTATTTGGAATAGTGTGGGCTGTTTAATCTTCGGCGTAGTGTCTTTATCCGATGATTACCCGAATATATTGAATAGCGTCCTTACAGGCAGTGACTTACTTTCAGGTGGCACGGCAAAAATCGAGGGCAGTATAGTTGTTTCAATCGTTAATGCAATACTCATATTGTTTATGGTATTTTTGCTGAATAAAAACAAAAACTCTATTCGAGCATGAAACATAATCTGTTGTGAAGGGGCGTTGCTCGAACGAAAAATAATCCCTTATTCAGTGTTTGGATTGTTTGATTCCGACTCCCGTTCCCATTCTTCAAAGGCTTTCTTACCTTCCTCGGTTTCGTAGTATCTCCGGATGTAGGCGGGCGTTCGTCGCAAAGACCGTGGGAATGAGGACACTGTGTTCGGACGCTTGCCGCCGAGTGCAGGGGCGCGAAAACAAGCGGCGTCACGACGAACGGGCAAAGGATGTTTCATACGAGCGGACGAGTAAGACTGCATATATGTACTGGTATACAAAGATGGTGAAACTGCGCGGGATGGGTCTGCCAAAACGGGAGATGGAGCGGGCAGAGCGACTGTTCAAGAAGTATTCCGATGAAGCGCGAGAGCGGAAGAAAGCGGTCGCACATAGAAAGGCTGACGCTGACGAATTTGAATCGTGGTTGCTTTCGCAGCGTGATATTATCGACGAGCTGATGGATGAAATGACAGAGAAATGAATCTCTGCGGTTTTAATTTTCACGCCGAGGATTGCAGCAGTTGATTCACCGTTTTCTACGGAATTACATCTGATGATGATAGTTTTAGATTGATAAAAAAGGGGCTATGCGTCCGAATGTTGCGGTGTAGCCCCTTTTTTTTCTCCCAGGCGGTAACGGATAATATTCATGGTTTCTGCATAAATATCCACTATGCCACGGCAGGACGGACAACCCGCAGGGTATGCTTTTTGACTATGAGCCGGATTCGTTCAAAGACCAGTTTTCGGACAAGGAGCAGATTGAACGCTTCTTCGAGTTTTGTTTCGAGCCGGGTTCGCCTGGCAACGAGAAATTGAAAACCGTACTCGTCGATATGCTCGGCGGCGACCAACCGGGAAAGAAAAAGAAAGGCAAGAAAAAGTAACGTCAGCTATTGCGAATCTCCTCAAATGTATTGAACGTATGTTCTGAATATGCTATGATAAATGAAAGCCAACGCATCTCGAAAGGGGCTAACCATGACCGAACTTATCGCACGAGAATATACCCGCTTTGAGAGTATCAAGCATATCCACGATAATGATACCGAATATTGGTTAGCGAGGGAATTGGCTGATGTTCTCGGATATACAGAATGGCGCAATTTCACGAAAGTAATCAACAAAGCGATAATTGCTTGTGACACAAGCGGTAGGGATGTTGCCTGCGATTTTGTTGACGTCAACAAAATCGTCAAGGCGGGCGCAACTTCAAAGGAAATAAAGGATTATGAACTCTCCCGATACGCCTGCTATTTGATTGTGCAAAACGGCGACCCCCGTAAGGAAGTGATTGCGTTGGGGCAAACGTATTTCGCGATTCAGACACATAGACAGGAAATCGCTGACCGTTTCAACTTGCTTGATGAAGATACGAAACGGTTGATTACGCGTGGCGACATCAAGCAATGGAACCAACTGCTTGCGGAAGCAGCTCGCGACGCGGGGGTAATTACCGAAAAGGAATTTGCCACTTTTCAAAATGCCGGATATATGGGGCTGTACGGCGGTGAAACCGTTGACGATATTCACGGGAGGAAAGCCCTCGGCGTCAAGGAAAAGATACTCGATTTTATGGGGAGCGAAGAATTGATTGCAAACCTTTTTCGGATCTCGCAGACAGAGAGCAAGTTGAAACGCGACAACATCAAAGGGAAATCTGCCGCCACCGCTACTCACTATAACGTAGGCAAAGAAGTCAGGGGCGCAATCGAAAAAATTGGCGGTGCAATGCCGGAAAATCTTCCGACCCCGGAGAAAGGCATTCCTGAAATCGAAAAAGAAGTCCTGAAGAAACTCAAAGCCAAAGCTAAAAACGGGCAGCTAATGCTCGACGAATAAGAGGTGTTCTATGAACGGAATTATCTATGCAAGATATTCATCCGTAGCAAAAAACACGCACACTTCGCAACCGCCTGCAAGGCCCCGCTTTTCATTCTTATCATTTTCTATCGGAGCAGGGTAAGGGAAATATTCCGATTTGCATTCGTTGTTCATCACATCCTCCCTGGCAACTCTATGCGGAACATACGGCAATAATCCTTCTGGGCCTCGATTTCACATTCCGCGATAAGCCGGAGAAACTCCGTATCGCTCGGATTCTTGTCTCGCTGCGCCGCTATGAGCGCGCCGATATACTCTGTTCGCAGTATCGGTGGGATGGACACGATTTGATAGCCTTTGTTCACAAGGATCAGATTCATCAGAAGTCTCGCAGTGCGTCCGTTGCCATCCGTAAATGGGTGGATGTCAACAAACCGCCTGTGAGCGAACGTCGCCAATATGACAGGATGCAGCTTCTTGCTTTTATCGTTCAGTTCCGATACGAACTCCCTCATAAGAGCGGTGATTTCGGAAGCCTCCGGCGGCAAATACTTCGTGCCGGTGATGAAAACTTGACGTGTGCGGTACTTGCCCGCATTTTCGGCATCAAGGCCGCTGTAAAAAAGTCTGTGTAGCGTCAAAATCATTTCTTCGGAAAAAGAGAAGGGATTGGCGCGAGCGGCAGAGAGCATGAAGTCATAGGCTTTCGCGTGTCCGGTGGCCTCATAGCAATCCTTCAAGGGCTTGCCGCCCACGGTTATGCCGTCCTCGATGATGACCTTGGTTTCGCTGATGGT
>JAISAW010000025.1 GCA_031266515.1 Eubacteriales Family XIII. Incertae Sedis bacterium | reverse complement strand
GGCTGGTCGAAGGGGTTCACATCCATCAGGAGGGCGGTGAACGCGCATATCAGTTCGAAGAGGTATACGAGCCTTCCGAAGGTGCCTGCGCTTCTGTCCGGGATGGAGACGTCGAACATGGGGATCCCCGCCGCAAGGTGGGCCTCTGCCATCCCCGAATAGACGGCCCTGTTGAGTTCCGCGTATGACCTGCCCGCGTATTCCCCACCGTCAGCGCCGAAGGAAAAATCGGAACCGTTGTCTTCAAGGTAGAGGTTGATCTCATAGAATACCTGCTTGCCGTCCTGAAGGAACTGACCTACCGAGTGGAGGTCTGTGCTTATTGCGAGAGGCGAGGGCAATACGCCCTTCCCCTCCTTGCCTTCGCTCTCGCCAAACAGCTGCTGCAGCCATGCCGCGAAATGAGCGAGGCATGGCTCGAAATAATTCAGGGTGACGATGGATTTTGACTTTTCCAGCACCGCTCTCGCAACCGCGATTTTTTTCGCCTGTTCAAGGATGGCGACGTCTTCATAAGAGGCCGCTCCTGCGAGAAGCTCCCTGACGGGTACACCCGCCGCCGCAAGAGGAAGCAATCCTACCGGAGTCTGTACACTGTACCGGCCTCCTATATCGTCGGGGATGACGAAAGAAGAGTATCCATTTTTTTTTGCTTCGGCGTACAAGTTGCCCTTGCCCCTGTCAGTCACGGCATATATGCGGCTATACGCTTCCTGCTCGCCGTATCTTTTTATCAGGATGTTTTTCAATGCAGTAAAGGCGGCTCCCGGTTCGAGAGTCCCTCCGGACTTGCTTATGACGATCACGCTGAAATCGTCGTTTTCTATTTTTTTGAACAGCTCTTCGTGGTAGATCCCGCTCAGGTTGCAACCGGCAAACAGCAGTTCGGGGAAACCTTTTGCAGGGCCGAAGCCCTCAGGGGACAGGAACGATACGGCAGCGCGCGCGCCCAGATAGGACCCGCCTATGCCGACTGAGACCACGTACTTGCTTCTCGACGCTATTTCTGCAGCGGCACGCTCTATATCCTCAAGCTCATCTTCGTCAAACGCCCCGGCATAGTTCACCCAGCCCGTGAACGGGGTTTCCCCCGAAAAGAGCTTTTGCTCCGCGTCCTGCAATCCTTTGCTGACCTTGGCGGCTTCCGCTTCGATCTTTTCATCCAGCTTTGCGGTGATACTTATTTTGTTTTTCTTAAGCGCATCGGTCATAACGCCGCCTCTCCTGCTTCCTCTATGATGGGCTCTCCCCTGAACACAGTGCTCTTGTCTTTGACGGAATGGTCCGGGAACAAATCGTCGAGAAACAGCGCGACTTCTTCGTCCGACATATCCCTCTCGGGAGCGGATGAGACGACAGGCCATTTTTCTTCGCCGACGACCAGTACTTTATCATATTGCGTCTCAGAAAGGTTCGTTTCTGAAACAATTTGCAGAAGCCCATTTCGCTCGCCTGACCTGAGCTGCGCCTCGCTGACTGCGATATCCTCTCCCGGTATGTACCCTGCAAGCCTTATCATGGCCTCAGCAAGCTCCAGGATCCCAAGGCTTTCCCCCGGGCCGACTACGAACACTTCCCCGCCTCTCGCGGTCACGCCTGCCATGATGGTCAGCAAGGCAGCCTCCGACGCTCTGATGAAGCGCTTCGAAAAGCCCTTGTCGATGACTGTGACCGGCCCGCCTTCCTTGATTTGTTTTTCAAACAGCGCCACCACATTGGCTCTGCCTTCAATCAGGTTTGCGATACGCACGGACGAGAATATCACCTGGCTCTGCTCGTTCTTGCCTGAGACTATGGCTTCGCCGTACTTTTTCAGCCCTGCATAGACTGTGTCAGGATCGCCTGCCCTCGTCGAAGATAAATGTATGAATCTCATTGCGGAGAATTCTTCCGCGAGCGACGCTGTTTTGGCAAGCGCATTCACGTTGGTCAAATACGCCTCTCTCGGCGACTGCTGCACGAACGGGATCTGCTTCAGCTCTGCTGCGTGGAAGACGATGTGCGGCCGGTTTTCAGCGAAGACTTCCCTCATGGCCCTGTCGTCACGGACGGAAGCTATCACCATCTTGATTTCAATATCGCCTTTGCCTGACTTCTCGAGGCTGTGTTTCAGTATGACCAAGCCGTCCTCGCTTGTATCCACCGCCACGAGGCGTCTCGGCCCGTATCTCATAAGCTGCAGGGCGAGCTCGGATCCGAAGATCCCCGCCGCCCCTGTGATGAGTACGATACGGCCCCGCACCTGGTCGGCAATCTCCCTGTGGTCGACTTTTGGCCTGTCTCCGCCAAGCAGGTCGGATATCGAAGGCTTCCTGAGCATGGAGAGGCTTGCCGCCCCTTCTTCCGCCTCTTTCCTCGAACGGTACAAAGGCAAGATACGGATAGCGCACCTCGTCTTGATACATTCGCTGAGCACCAACGCGATATGGCGCGGCGGTGCCATCGGCTTTGCGATGATGATCTCATCGACACTGTGCCGCCTCACGAGCAGGCGGATATCGTTACGGCCTCCTTCGATCCTCACTCCGAGAAGGCTCCCCCCTTCGTGTTTGCGGTCATCGTCTGCTATCACTACGGCTTCGAGCGTTTCGCCGCCAGCCTTGATCTCCCTGACAATGCTGAGCGCGGCCTCTCCCGAGCCGAATATCATCACTTTCCTGACATTCCTGCGTAAGCCTATGGCCCTTCTTCGCTTGTCCCTGTACCTGCGCCCGCTCGTCTCGGAGGAGAAAAGCACGTACACGAACCTTATGGCAAGCACAAGCAGCAGGTCGAACAGCAGCGTGAACAGGATGAAGTTCGGATACAGAGCGACGCTCATGCCTGCGAGCAGCGCCGTAGTGGCTGTCACAAAGGTCCCCGAAAGAACGGCACCGGCTAACCTCTTGTAGTCCTCCGCCCCGGCAAACGCGAACAATATCCGGTATGAGGAAAAAATCATCAACACGATGACCTTGATTATGATCAATAACAAAAATACCTTGGGGTAGTAGGCAAAAAAACTGCCCATCTCGCCCGAAAACCCCATGGCGGACGCCCCGCCCATGGGTTTGGCCGCAAGGTAAGCGAGCAGATATGAAAAGCTGAATGCGACGACGTCGGCCGCAACAAACAAAGCGGTCTTAACCTTCATGTTCATAACAGGAATTTTACTCGCTCGGGGAAGGGCAGGAGCGGGGGAATTCCAATTGTCATTAAACTGTTAGGACTTGTCGACAATTACCGGGCAGACATACGCAGCTGCGAGGCGAAGCCGAGTCTCATCCTATGCAGTTGCGAGGCGAAGCCGAGTCTCATCCTATGCAGCTGCGAGGCGAAGCCGAGTCTCATCCTATGCGGGCGGTCAGTATCTGCTGCCGCCGATGAACTCCCTCAGTAGCGAATCTTCAGGGATGGGGCTTTCGTCCGTGATCGGGCTGAAAAACTTCAGCAGATACAGCAGCCAATTGGCGTGGCCGTGGTTTGGGTCGCCGGGCTTTACTTCTTCAAGCAGCGGTTCGGCGTAGTTCCTGAGTACGCAGAGCTCGTAAGCAATCGCCGAGTTGAACACAGCATCCGCTTTGTTGTTGAAAGGGAAAATATTTACGGCTTCCCCATCGCTCACTTTCTTCCACCTGCTGAGCGTTTCTTCGGCGGAGTTCCCCCTCATCCGGCTGTCCCTGCAAATACGCCGGATAAGCCTCACGTCCGTCGGCGAGACCCTGTTGTGGTCGTCAATATTCAGCTGAGTGAGAGGGCTGATGTATATCAGGAACTTCTCGTCCTCGGGGATCTCATCGCTCAGTTTGTCGTTCAGCGCGTGGATGCCCTCAATGAACACCACATCGTTCTTCCCCAGCTTTTCTATACGCTCGCCAAATTTCTTTTCCCCATCGATAAAGTCATAGCGAGGGACGTCCACCTTTTTCCCGGAGAGCAGGGCTACCATATTTTTTTCGAAAAGCTCGACGTCAAGCGCGTCAAGGCCTTCGTAGTTGTAGCGCCCTTTCCTGTCTTTCGGCGCTTCATCCCTGTCAAAAAAGTAATCATCCGTGCCGAGGTAGAGCGCTTTTTTCCCTCTGCTTTCAAACTGCTCTATCAGGCGTTTCGTAAACGTGGTCTTGCCCGAGGACGACGGCCCCGCTATGAGAATGATGCGTTTGCCGCTTTCAGTTATCTTCCTGGAGAGGCCTTCGATCGACCTGCGGTGACGCTCTTCGATGACGTGGATGATTGCCGAGCCGCCGTCGCGTTCGACCACTTCATCGAGGTCGCCTATGTAGCCGATCCCGAACGCTTTCATGATCACGCCTTCCTCTTCGAATGCGGCGAAAATCTTATCGTCTGTCTCATGCCTCTCCACCCGGTCAGGATGCTGTGGGCTCGGAAGCTGTATCAAGACGCCGTCGTGAAAAAGCTTCAGCGCAAACGGCGCGGCATATCCTGCCGACGGAGTGAGGCTGCCGTAAAAATAATTGTTGTATCCGCCGAGGTCATACACGTTCATATATTGAACATTGGGGGCGTGCTTCAGCCAATTGATCTGTTTTGAGGCCCCTCTTTCTTTCAGGTAATCGAGCAAGTTGCCTTTCCTGAATTTGAGCATGTTGATGGGAAGGTTTTCGTCTACGAGTTCCCACATCCGCCTTTCGGCCTGCCTCAGCTGGTCTTCAGTGATTGGGGCAGGCGTATCGATCGTCACATACAGCCCTCTGTTGATCGAATTTTTGATGACTACCCGCACATCCCCGAAAATATCTTCGATGGATTTGAGAAAAACAAGTATGAGCCCTCTCTGAAAGGCTCTGTTTCCAATGTTTTCCCTGAGGTCGCAAAAGACTATCTCGCATTGCTTTTCTATCGTGTCCGAAAGCCTGACGCTGTCGCCGTCTATCCGCGCAGCTGTGATCCTGTATGGCAGGTGCGAGCGATACTCCCGCACCAGGCTCTCGATCGTGGTCCCCGCTTTGACTTTCCTCGTGACGGGTTTGGCGTCGGGGTTTATAAACAGTTTGATTTCTACATTTCTCATGGTGAGAGTATAGCACGACTGAACGCAGCATTGGTCATCAAGAGGCTTAGAATGCCTCACAGC
>JAISAW010000016.1 GCA_031266515.1 Eubacteriales Family XIII. Incertae Sedis bacterium | reverse complement strand
CAAGTTGCCTGCGGGTTTTTGTCTTGCCCATGGCCCGCTACGCCTCTAAAAAATTCCATTTCCGAAATATCCCAGACGTTATGGTTCCCTCATAAAACCTCCTTTAAACAGTTTCTCGGACCCAAGCGAAGTCATTGTGAGCCGCCTATAGGGGATTGCACTCTCCTCGATTTTCTTCAAAGTGGCAAGGGCCGCCTTGAAGACATTGTCGTTCTCATACATATCCATATCAAACATCAAATGGATATCCGTATCAGGATCGGTGCCTACCGTTTCCAGTGCGTTTAAAAGGCCGTTGTAGTTGTTGACGCCAGGCAGCCCTATGGTAGCTACAACAAAGCAGAAATGGATGGCCTCTGCCTTTGTGACGCCTTCCGTCACTATTATGGCATTGGCCGCCTTGGCTTTTCTTATATGGGACTGTGTCGGCCAGACGGGGCCGCCTTCCACTCCTGAACAAGAAAAACTGAGATATTTCGGATCCCCTTTGTCACACCTGATTTGGAAGCAGAGTATGTTTCCGCAGACATCGTAAGGGTTATATGAGGCACGGGGCGGCGAAACTCCGCGGCACATTTTTTTGAAACCGGCAATCTGCTACATGGAAGCTTACAAAGCCCTCTCATATCCTCGGCCCGTAAGTTTCGTCGTGGATTTCGTAGATAAAAACCGTGGGCAAAACCTTTAAGCAAAAGCTGTTTTCGCTTTGCGTCACTTGCTTTAATATGCTACCCTGATGAAAACGCTGGAGTTATCTTAGCGGGGAGGGAGGCCATGGTATCCAAAATGTTTTATATACGATACTGCGCGTACCCCCGCAACCAAAAAGTGATAACGGCTGTAGCTGGCGTAAGCCGACACAGCCGTTTCATTTACACCGGATTGCCGGTTAGAAAAATTTTCCGTATCAAAAATATACGCGCATACAGCACGCTTACAACAGGAGACCGACATGAACAAACGCGAAATCACTTATTATCTGAAGAAAAACCATGAGGAAGACATACGGGAAGCCGCCGGGAAGCTGCGCGGCGTCATACGGGAGACACCGCTCATACGCAGTGAGTTTTACAGTAGCGAGTACGGCTGCAACGCGTTCATAAAGCCGGAACATCTGCAGATCACCGGCTCGTTCAAGATCCGCGGCGCCTACAACAAGATCGCCGGCCTTTCCGCGGAGGAAACGAAGAGAGGGGTCATCGCAGCTTCAGCCGGCAACCACGCCCAGGGCGTCGCCTATTCCGCCAAGGCGAAAGGGATATCGGCGACCATAGTCATGCCGAGCACTACCCCGCTCATAAAGGTGAACGCGACGGAAAGCTACGGCGCCGATGTCGTCCTGCACGGGGATATATACGATGAGAGTTACGATATGGCCGTCGAGCTGGCGGCGAAAAATGACTATACCTTTATCCACCCGTTCGACGACTACGGCGTCATATGCGGACAGGGGACGATCGGGCTGGAAGTCATTGAGGAGATGCCGGACGTAGACGAGATAATAGTCCCCGTAGGAGGTGGAGGGCTTATCAGCGGGATCGCGCTTATCGCAAAGGCCTTGAACCCAAAGATCAAAATCATCGGGGCCGAGCCCAAAGGTGCCGCATCTATGAAGATGTCTCTGAAAGAAGATGCCGCAGGCAGGCTGGAAAAAGTGAACACCTCTGCAGAGGGCGTCGCGGTCAGGCAGCCGGGCGACCTGACATTTGCCGTCGCGAGGGACCATGTGGATGATATCATCTCAGTTTCCGAAAAGGACATCATGGAAAATGTGCTGCTTATCATGGAAAAACACAAATTTGTGGCGGAGACCGCCGGGGTCGTATCCCTCGCAGGATTGAAAAAGCGGGCCAAACGCGGAAGGAATATCGTCTGCGTCGTGAGCGGCGGCAACATCGACACCGTGACCATAAGCTCCATCATCAACGAGGGGATGATCAGCAGAGGCAGGGTAATGTGCTTTTCCGTCGACCTGCCGGACAAACCCGGGCAATTGGTCAAAGTCGCCACGCTGCTCGCCGAAAACGGTGCCAACGTCATCGCCCTGGAGCACAACCAATTCAAAGTGCTTGACCGGTACTCAAACAAAGTCGCCCTGGAAGTGACGGTGGAAACCAATGGCCCCGGGCACATCAGGCAAGTGCTGTCCGCCCTCGAAGGCGGCGGCTTTGGTATCCGGCGTATCTACTGACACTGGCACACTCCCTCTGTTCAGGACGAATTGCCTCGGGCTGCTTCCACAGTTTTTCCGGAAATCCTTCGAGAAATACGACAGGCTGCCGTAACCGAGCATTTCGGCTATTTCTGTAATGCTGTACTCGCTGTTCAGCAACAGGTTTTTTGCTTCGTCCAGCTTTCTCGCTTTGACGTACTCCGTGAACGACACGCCTGCTTCCGATTTGAACAGGCGGGAAATGTAGTTTGGATGCAGCTTCAGGGCGGACGCGACGGTTTTGACTGAGCAGCGTTCGAACAGATGGCCGTGGATGTACCTTATGGCCCTCGTTACAGGAAGCGAAAATGACCGTACCCGTTCTTCCTGCACCAGGGCGGCGTAGTGACGCGCCAATTCCATCGTCATGTCGCAGACTTCCTGCGCGTCCTTTTTTTCTTCCAGTGCGTTTATGTAGTAGTCGCTCAGCGCATAGCACTTTTCAGACTCTACGCCGACATCGATGACGGCGCGGCAAAGCACTGTCACCACGCATATCACATTGTTCTTCAGCGAACGCAGGGAGTTTGAAGCGAGCTGGTAGGTATTGATCGTCTCCGCAGTCATTTCATCCAAAAAACCAAGCTCGTTTTTTATTATCAGGTCGACATAGTACTGCTCAAATTCCCTCGAAAGATGATGGTATCCCGCCATCTTCATTTTTTTGACTTCCCATTCGGCAATTCTGCGCTGCATCATCACTCCAACCAACAATATTGCTCCGCCAACTAAACCTTGCGTTTCCTGGCGGCTATTTTGCCGCCCTGCTTCGTTGCAAAGCCTCGCCGTAGCAACCACTACGCCTGCGTTCCAAGGCCTCGCAGGCCGTCAAACTATCTCACCAATAAACGCAAGGTTTAGTTGGTGAAGCAATAACCTCACCATTACTCAAAATTTGTTAGTTATTTACAAGTATTATAGAGAACGAGTTGGTACCATGCAATAAAAATAATAAAGCAAATGCGGCAATAAACCGGAAGGACAGGTATTGAATATGATCCACTGCGACCTCTCAGGCAAATGGACACTGCAGGATTTGAAGACGGGCGAAAAATACCCCGGTGTCCTGCCAGGCTGTAACTACCTGGACCTGATTGGATGCGGCGCCATACACGACCCGTTTTGGGGCGACAACGAAAAAGAAGCGCGCAAAATCGCCGACAGGGATTTCTCATACTCGCGAAGCTTTGACTTAGGCGAGGAGATGCTGCGCTGCGGCCGGATATCCCTCCTCGCCTCGGGAGTGGATGTCTTTGCCGAAATATCGGTCAACGGCGAGCCGGTAGCCAAATGCGGAAACGCGCACAGGGCATACGAGATCGATATCAAAGAGGCCGTCCGGGCCGGAAGCAATGAAATCGATATCGTTTTCCGCAGCCCCCTCCCCTATATACACAGGATGAAAAAAGAGCACCCTGTTTTCAGCATGTCCTTCGGCGAGACGCCTGCGTATGTGCGCAAACCACACTGTCACTTCGGCTGGGACTGGGGGCCTGTCCTGCCGCCCGCAGGGATACATGGAAGCATCGAGATCCTCGGCCAAAGCGAAGCTGCCTACAGGCAGGTCAAAGTCAGCCAGCACCATTCAGGCGGGAGAGTGTCACTGCAGATCGATACTGAGATCGAGCGCATCGGTGACAATGAACCTGCCCCGGGACACGGGATCGAACACATGTGCGGCAGCGGATCTGCTCCGGAACACGAAATCGAGCGCATCTTTGATAATAAACCCACACCGGGACATGAGGTCGAGCACATGGGCGGCAGCGTGCATGCGCCGGAAAAAGAAATCGAGCGCATCGGCGACAGCTCACCTGCCCAAGGATACAGGATCGAACACATGTGCGGCAACGGGCCGGCACTGTGGCAAAGGATATGCGTATACGCGCCCGACGGAGGCGAATTGTATCGAAATGAAAGGACTGTAAGCGAAACTGTCTGCAGGACCGAAATCCCCATTCAAAATGCTGAGCTGTGGTGGTGCAACGGCCTCGGCGGGCAGCCGCTCTACAGGGTAGAGGCAGAGCTGTTCATAATGAGAGACGAGGCTCCGTCGGACGAGT
Source organism: Eubacteriales Family XIII. Incertae Sedis bacterium (assembly GCA_031266515.1). Classification (GTDB taxonomy): domain Bacteria; phylum Bacillota; class Clostridia; order Peptostreptococcales; family Anaerovoracaceae; genus JAISAW01. The sequence continues at coordinate 9,407 of JAISAW010000016.1, read as the reverse complement.
GGAAGCTGGACGAGTGGAAGCGCGACATCGGCCTGCGTACGATAGAGCTTGACACTTCACCTGACAAGTACGGAAACACTTTCCGCTTCATCATAAACGGCGTCCCCATTTTCGCGAAAGGCGCGGACTGGGTACCTCCAGACAGCTTCGTCACCCGCGCCAGGCGTGAGGATCTGGATTTTTATATACGGAGCGCCGCGGCCGCCAATATGAACATGCTCAGGGTCTGGGGCGGAGGGTACTACGGGAGCGACGGCTTCTACGAGCTGTGCGACCGCTACGGGATATTGGTGTGGCAGGACTGCGCCTTCGCCTGCAGCGAATACCCGTTGGACGACGAAGCCTTCCTGTCAAGTATAGAGCAGGAAATTTACGACAACGTATCGCGGATCAGGCATCACGCGAGCCTGGCGCTGTGGTGCGGAAACAATGAAGTGGAAGCGTTTTACCGTTTTATGAAAAAACCTTCAAGAGCCACACACAGGAACTTCTTTTTCGAAACGCTGAGAAATTGGGTGGAAGAAAATGACAGCGCGACCCCCTACTGGCCGGGTTCCCCAAGCTCGGGAAACCCTGACGAATCAGCGATGCTGATCGGAAAAGGCGACAACCATCTTTGGCAGGTCTGGCATGGCATGAAACCCATCGAGCATTACTCGAAACTGCCCGCCCGCTTCTGTTCGGAATTCGGGCTGGAGGCGATGCCGGGCATGAAAGCGATCCGCAGCTTTACGGATTCGGAAAACCTGAGCATAAAAGACCCGGCTGTGAAATGCCATCAGAAATCTGTCGCGGGAAACGAAAAAATGCAGTTTTACATTCTCTCCAAATACCGCTCACCAGGGACATTCGACGACTTCATATACCTGTCCCAGCTCATACAGGCAGAGTCCATCCGCATGGCTACCGAAGGATGGAGGCGGCGCATAGGGCAATGCAACGGCGCTCTGTTTTGGCAGTACAACGACTGTTGGCCCACCGCCTCATGGTCGGGCATCGACTACCTGAAGCAGTTCAAAGCGCTGCAATACAAAGCCCGGCATTTCAATTCCCCGGTTTGCATCTCTTTTGATTTCAAAAAACACGCAGTGGATGTCTATGGCATCAACGACGGAGCAAGCCCTGTCAAAGGTACGCTGCTGCTGCGCCTTGTGGGTTTTGACGGCAAGGAGCTGTACGCCGTTTCAGTCCCGGTGTACGTAGCCACAGTTGAAAGCAAGATCCTTGCATCTCTCGATATAGATGAACGCTTGAACGGATTCCCTCGAAAAGAGGCCGCGCTCATCGCACAGCTCAACGATGAAAACGGGGAGGCGGTATTCCGGCAGACTGCACTGCTTGTTCCCGACAAACTCGCCGCCCTGCCAAAGCCCGCCATCAAGACCGACCTGCACATCGACGGCGGCGAGGCTACATTGACGCTTTCGTCTGACGTATACACGCGGCATGTATACATCGAAGCCGAAGGGGCAGACGGGCCGCTTTCCGACAACTTCTTCGATCTGGAGGCAGGACAGGCCTACCGTGTAAGGTTTCCCGTTTCCGAAAACGCGGATGCGGAAAGCTTGAAGGAATCGCTGCAAATCAAAACGCTGGCTGGCATATCGGCCAGGGGGACAGCCGCAGGGGATTCGCTCAGGCGTTTCATGTTTCGCTTGAAACCCTGGAATTTCCTCACGTGGCTGCTTTACAAATTCGTCTAAGGAAATGGAGATACAATATGGAAACTACCAGCAGAGAGAGATTGTCGTACTACGCGTTTTCATTCGGGCAGATCATTTTCTATATGGTCATGACCAGCTACCTGCAGATCTTCATGACGGATATCGCCATCCCCGCCACTGCCGTGGGCGTCATACTTCTGGTGGCGCGCGTATGGGACGCAGTGAACGACCCGATGTTTGGAGTGATCGTAAGCAAGAGCAGGCTGAAAGGCGGCAAGTACAAGCCCTGGCTCAAGCTGTCGCCCGTCCTTATATTCCTGTTTACCGTACTGCTTTTCGCGCTCCCTGCGAACCTTTCGACAAACGCGAAAACAGCGCTTGCCGCAGTGCTTTACATCTGCTGGGGCATGAGCTATACGCTGTGCGACGTACCCTACTTCTCTATCGTCACCACGATGAGCAGCAGCATATCCGAGCGCAACCATGTGATATCCCGCGCCAAGCTGTTTACGATGATCGGCAGCGCGCTCGCCGTGCTGGTGATACCGCTTGTCTATCCCGTCATCGGCTGGACGGCCGCTATCGCTATTTTCTCGGTCGCAGCGCTTGCCTTCATGCTGCCGCTCAGCCGGGTCGCTAACGAAAGGCATCGCAGCACTGATGACGCGCCGACGCTGAAGGCCATCTTCACATCCGTAGCGAGAAATAAATGCCTGCTCATTTTCTGCCTCTCCTTCATAGTCGGCAATATCACAAACACCATCCTGATCATCAACGGGTATTTCGCCATCTACTGCCTCGGCGGCCCTCAGATGATACCGCTTATCACCCTTGTCCCGATGGCTTTTGCCGGCGTATTTGTGGGCTTCGTGCCAGCGATCATCAAGCGGGTCGATAAATTTACCGTCTACCTCATCACTCTTGTCATCAGCATAGCCATGAGCGTGGCCATGTACTTCGTCGGGTATTCCAGCTTGGCAGTCTACCTCGTGCTGGCCACCATCCGCGCGGTCGCGTTTTCATTTTCGAGCAACTTCATCACGCTGTTCATAGTCGACTGTGCCGAATACGGGCTTTACAGGACAGGCGAAAACATCACCGCAGTGACCATCTCCCTGCAGACCTTCACCGTGAAGACATTGAGCGCGCTGGCGGCGGCACTTACGATGTTCATCCTCGGATACGTCGGCTTCGTGGACGGCGCAGGGGTGGCCCAGCCCGCTGTCGTGGTCGACACGATATGGACGCTCACCTCGATATTTCCCGCGATAGGGATGGCCTTCTCTTTCTTCGTCCTCCTGTTCGGCTACAAACTGCGCGACCGGGATGTGCAGATAATGGCGGAGGCCAACACCGGCAGGCTCGACAGGCAGAAGGCTGAGGAAATGCTGTCGAAAAAATACTGAGGATGGTATAGAATAGCGGAAACACAACTGATCGGAGGTCAACATGAGTGAATGGAAAACAACCTGGAGTTATGTAAAGAGGCCACTGGCGACAGGGATGCCACGGATGGCCGTCGCGGATCACCGGCAGACAGCCGTCATACGAAACAACCTCAGCGGCGACGCTGTACGGATACTGTTGTCAAATGCCGGCAATAAAACACCTGTTGATTTTGATTTCATGGAGCTTACAGTATCCGGCAGGACGCCGATGAATGTCACGCTGAACGGCAGCCCGAAGATCCACCTGGATGCAAATGCGGAATGCCAAAGCGATGAAATCACAGTGGCCGTCAAACCGGGAGAGCCGATCACCATTTCTACCGGCGTGAGCGGCTCTTTCCCTGTCGTGGACTCCGTCACGAATTATTCTCAGTGGCTGAACAACGTGACGCGTGAAGGCCGTCTGACGTATCCCCTCATAGGCAGGAAAATATTCAGTGAAACATATGGCAGCGACGACTGCATGTGGCTTTACGGCTTCAGGGGGATACAGGTCCGCACCGACGAAAAAACTAAGACTGTCGCCGCATTTGGGGACTCCATCACACACATGTCGCACTGGACCGTTCCTTTGACCGAGTTCCTTTACGAAAAATATCCCGGCACGGTTGCAGTCAAAAACTGCGGCATCGGCGGAAACAGGCTGTTGCGCGATTCATCACGGTTTCTTTTTATCAAAGGGCTGTTCGGCCCTGCTGGGACGGACCGTTTTGAAAGCGATGTGTTTGGCGAAGGCCACACGGACACAGTCCTCGTCATGGAGGGCGTAAACGATATAGCCCATCCGGTAGAGTTTAAAAAGCCGGGAGAGGTGCCGACGGCGGAGGATCTTATCCGCGGTTTTGAGAAGCTGGCCGACATCGCACACAGGCGTGGAGCAAAGATCTATCTCTGCACCATCCTCCCCTTCGGCGGATACAAAGTGTGGAATGATGGACTTGAAAATACCCGCAGGCAAGTGAACGACTGGATACGGACGGACAGCTGCACCGATGGGCACTTCGACCTTGACCCTGTCATTTCCGAAGGAGGCAAAGGCGTAAGGATCGATGGCCGCTACCACGCGGGCGACCATCTGCACCCCAATGCGGAAGGCGGAAAGAAAATAGCAGAATACATCGATGGGAGACTAAATGAAACGTTCTGAAATCAATGCCTGTATTAAGGACGCCGAAGCCTTTATGGCGGAGCGCCGTTTCGCCCTGCCGCCCTTCGCCTCATGGACACCTGAGGATTGGACGCGCAAAGGCCAGGAGTGCGACGAGATCAGGGACAATATGCTCGGATGGGATATAACCGACTACGGCCTTGGCAGGTTCGATGAAATCGGGTTGGTGCTGATCACGCTCAGGAACGGCAACCAAAACAACGCGGGATACGAAAAACCCTACGCCGAAAAAATCCTCATAAGCCGTGAAAACCAAATTTGCCCAATGCACTACCACATCTTCAAAATGGAGGATATTATCAATAGAGGCGGAGGCGTACTGGTGATGAAGCTCTACAACGCCGGCGAGGATGGCAGGCTTTCGGGCACAGATGTCGTCGCGGTGTGCGACGGCGTACGGCGTGACTTCCAGGCAGGTTCGGAGATCGAGCTGCCGCCAGGCGAGAGCATCACTCTCACCACAGGGCTCTACCACGCGTTTTGGGCAAAGCAGGGGCATGGCCCGGTACTGGTCGGCGAAGTGAGCAAGTGCAACGACGACAACACGGACAATGTTTTCCTTGAAAGCATGGGCCGTTTCCCGGCCATCGACGAAGACGAAGCGCCCTACCGGCTTCTCGTAAACGAATATCCGCAGGCAAGATGACTACATGACGGCAATAAACAGACACTGACAGAGAAGGAGACTGAAAATGAAATACGATGTGGTGGCTTTGGGCGAATTGCTTATTGATTTTACGGGCAGCGGGCTGTCGGACAGAGGGAACCTCCTGTTTGAGGCAAATCCGGGCGGTGCCCCGGGCAACGTGCTGGCGATGCTGAGCAAATTGGGCCGGAATACGGCTTTCATCGGAAAGGTAGGCAACGATTTTTTTGGCAGAGGGATTATCGACACGCTCGGCCAACTGGGGATCGATACAGGAGCTATAAGCAGGGACAGCCACACGAATACCACTCTGGCTTTCGTAAACAACAAGGCTGACGGCGACCGGGAATTCACCTTTTTCCGCAATCCGGGCGCGGACACGCAGCTGGACAGTTTGGATGTCCCGTACGAACTGCTACAAAACACATCCATCTTTCACTTCGGCAGCCTCTCGCTGACACATGAGCCATCGAGAGGCGCCACGCGAATCGCAGTTACAGCCGCAGAAGAATACGGTGCCCTCATCTCATTCGACCCGAACCTGCGCCCGTTGCTTTGGGAAGCCCCGGTATACGCGCAAAGGCAGATGGAGTGGGGGTGCGGCGTCTGCGATATCCTGAAAATCTCAGATGAAGAGGCGGAATTTTTGACTGACTGCAAAGATACCAGGCTCGCCGCAGAGAGGCTGCGCCTTTTCTATCCGAACATCCGCATAATCTTCATCACAAAGGGGAAGTCGGGGTCGGAAGGGTATTGGGGCGACGTATACGCGGAGCAACCGGCTTTCATAAACGAGGATACCATCGACACGACGGGCGCGGGGGATACCTTTCTAGGGTGCTGCCTGTCCATGATACTCGACCTCGATATCGGTAAACCCGACGCCGAGGCGCTGAACAGCATGCTCATCTACGCCAACGCAGCGGCAAGCCTCATAACGACTAAACAAGGCGCCCTGTGCTCCATGCCTGAAAAAGAGGGTATTGAGAAATTGATCAGCGATGCTGCCATTGTTCAGAGGGTGTAGACTTTTATCCAAGGGCACTGAAAAGGGACAGCGAGCGCAAAGCCGGTTCAAAACCCAATTTTCAACACATCGAGCATCTCTGGCAGCAGCGCGTTCAGCGGCCGGTCATCTGTGCCGAGAAAAGTCGCGTTGCACTTGCTGACAGGGAGCAGGATTTTGTGGGCATCTGCACACGAGATCGCTGAAGCTATCCCGGGGCTTATCTCGCCGTGCATGGAATTGCCTATCACTATGCCCGAGGAGCCGATGATGAAGTCAGCGCGGCGTACATTGTATTTGACGGCGTTCTCTCCCGTGGCACCTGCGTCGGCACCCCCTTTCAGCATATTCGCGGTCGCGGCGGAGTTCGTACCGACCGCAATCACTTCAGTATCATCGGACAGCCCGGACTTCAGCGTCTCGACGATCGCCCTTCCGAGCCCTCCGCCCATACCGTCCACGACCAATATGATTTTTTTCTCATTCTTAATATTCTTCATGCGTCATATCATATGCGCAGACCACGCGTCAGCGCAAGCAAAACCATCAAACTTCACTTACCCGGCAATATCAAAAATTATCTTCTCATGCACTCCCGATGTATTGCATGGGAGGCGGCGACATACGAAAGGGGCACTGGCTCCTGTGCGAAATGCCATTTTGCCGGCCAGGACAAAATAGAACCGTCCCCATTTTGTCCGAACCGTCCCCATTTTGTCCCCATTTTGTCAGAACCGTCCCCATTTTGTCGCCCATTTTGTCGTTTTGTCCCCATTTTGTCGTTGTCCCATTTTGTCCCCAAGCGGCCTTACAATAAATTTTCATAAGCCCGCCTTGCATAGATGACCCGAACCACCGTTATGAGTTTTTGCGCTTCATCTATGGAATAAAACATGAGGTAGTTCCCGACTGGCAAGCGGCGGTACTCGCGTAGCAACGGCCGGGTCGGATGATAGGCAGGACAGGCATAGGGAAATGCCTTCAGCCTTTCGGCGGCTTCAATCATTTCGGTTGCCAGGCGTTCCGCAGCGGCGGGGTTGGACAGGTGGCTTATGTACCGGGCAATGCCTGCCATGTCCTGTTTTGCTACAGGCAAATATTCCAGCCTATACATTCTCTGCTTTAATGGCATCCTTCATAGCCTTCAACACTTCCTTTGAAGAAAAGCGTTGTTGCATTGCCACTGCTTCACGCTCGGCTTCTTGCAGCCTGGTATATATCTCGCTGTCAAGCTGCAAATCCGCATAGGCTTCCATGCTCAATACAACCATATCGCCAAAGCCGTTTTTTGTAAGAAAAACAGGTTTTGCCGTTTCGTGTACCATCTTTGATATCTCAGCGAAGTTATTCCGCAGGTCAGATACAGGCCTGATCATATTCATACTGACACCTCCATCCAGCACTTTAGCATAATTACGCTAAATTATCAAATGGTGACATAAGCTGACGAGCGTGTGTTTCTTCCCGTTGCGCGGGACAGTATGTAATCAAACACCGCAGCCCTTCGTGTCAAAGTGCGTCCGGCGGACAGCTATGCAGGTCATTTTATCGGAATGATATAGATTAAAATTCCAAAAACTTCCCGATATTATTCCGATAACGTGTTATCCTGTATAAGAAAGCGGGGTGCAGTCGATGGATTACATGACAGTAAAACAAGCCGCAGAGCAATGGGGCATTTCTGGCAGGCGTGTCCGGTTTCTTTGCGCGGAGGGAAAGGTAGACGGCATTGTCCGCAAAGGGCGCAGCTATTTGATTCCCGCTGGCACCTTAAAGCCGATAGACGGGCGTAGTCTGCGGGGAAAGGATATATCCGAACAATACGCAGCTCTTTTTTCGTCCGTTGACGTGATGAAAGCCGAGCTTGACCGTCGCCGTCCGCTCACCGGAGGTGAATTGAAACGCTTACAGGACGAGTTTCTTGTTGAGTTTACATATAACTCAAATGCGATTGAGGGAAACACGCTCACGCTCAAAGAAACCGCGCTTGCCTTGGAAGGTGTGACCGTTGATCAAAAGCCGTTGAGAGACCATTTGGAGGCGGTAGGCCATCGGGACGCTTTCCTTTACGTCACCGAATTGGTGAGCAAAAAAATGCAGATTTCCGAACGGGTTATCCGTAACATTCACGCTTTGGCCTTGATGGGCAGATCAGAAGATAAGGGCGTATATCGCCGTATTCCTGTGAAAATTATGGGTGCGTTCCATGAACCGCCGCAGCCGTATCTCGTTCCCGTCCAGATGGAGAGGCTTATAGCGGAATTAGTGAGTGACAAAAGGCATGACATTGAAAAGGCGGCGTTGTTTCATCTGAATTTTGAGGGAGTCCATCCATTTATTGATGGCAATGGGCGCACGGGCAGATTGCTTTTGAACCTCATGCTTATGCAGGCGGGATACCCGCCTGTCAATGTGAAATTCGCGGACAGAAAACGGTATTACACTTGTTTTGACAGCTACTACCGTGATAACAACGCTTCACCTATGGTTGAAATGACCGCTGAATATGCCAAAGAACGGCTCTCGCAAATGCTGCAAATCCTGTAAGGCTAAAATGTAAATACAGATGTCGCCAAAGACATCCAGGCCGAAATCGAAAGGCTCATGGCACAATAAGCAAAATTACAGGATTTGGTTTTGCCTGTATCCCTCCTCGCCTCTCTCTCCCTCCCGACTGCACCCGGCAGTCCGTTGACCCTTATGATAACATATGATAACATTTGATTAACTTCTGAAATATTTGATAATGTTTGAGGAAGTTCCGTATTCTTAGTTGCTCTGTCGAAAAGGAGGAAGAGATGTATAGAAAGCTAGTAGCGCTTCTCATGACGTTTGCAATCGGTATCACGCTGCTTACCGGTTGCAGCAGTGGCACACCATCCGGCACGACGTCCGAAGGCGACGAGTTCGAGATCGCAGTGGTGGTGAAGATCGTGGGCATTCCCTTCTTCAATGTATTTGAAGAAGGCGTCAAGCGCGCCGCTGACGAGCTCGGGGTGAACGCGTATGTCACCGGGCCCACGGACGCAGACCCCGCGCAGCAGGTCAAAATCGTGGAGGACCTGATCAACTCGGGCGTTGACGCGATCGTCGTCGTACCCAATGACGCTACAGCCCTTGAGGCTGTGCTGGCCCGTGCGCGCGACAAAGGCATCGTCGTGGTCGCGAACGAATCCCCTGACCAGGAAGGCGCCGATATCGATGTGGAGATGATAGACAACACCAAATTCGCACAGGCTGCAGCCGAATCAATGGCGCAGGCTGCGGGCGGCAAGGGCGACTACGTGATGTACGTGGGAGGGCTCTCGGTGCCTTTGCACAATACCTGGGCCGATATCGCCCGCGATTACCTGAGCGAAAATTATCCCGATATGCACGAGGCGACCGACCGCATACCCTGCGGCGAGGATTCGGAGCTTGCCTACGCGCGCACCATGGAGCTGATAACGACCTACCCTGAGCTCACGGGCATCCT
>JAISAW010000009.1 GCA_031266515.1 Eubacteriales Family XIII. Incertae Sedis bacterium | reverse complement strand
TAAGGGAGTTCGAAGTATACCACGCTTATTATTGCGCGGTATGCCGGGCTATCAAGTGGAAGTACGGCGAATTGCCGAGGCTGCTGCTCAGCTATGACTCCGCTTTCATGGCGCTGCTCGCCGATGGGCTGGCGGAAAAGGAGCCGGATTTTTCCGAGTTCCGGTGTTTCACAAACCCCGGGAAAAAGCGCAATGAAGCTGCCTTGTCGCCGGGGATAGGCTATGCCGCCGACGCGCTCGTGCTGCTCGCATACCTGAGCCTTGAGGACGATGTGAGGGATGACGGAGGGATCAAGGCAAAAAGCGCGATGCTGCTCTTCCGTTCCGCAGGGCGCAAAGCAGCGATTGAGACCGAAGGGATTTCGGGGACGATCGAAAAATGCCTGTCCGAAATCACAAACCTCGAAAAAGAATACACATCGAGCCTGGACAGGATAGCCGATCCGTTTGGCAGGCTTATGTCCGCGACGCTTGAACCGATAGCGGGCTTGTCGCACCTGCATGTTGCCGGGGAAGAGGCAAAAAATCCTGGCTCATCGGAGTCTCCATCGCAAGACAGATGGACTTCCCGCGATGCGGCGGCGGATAAAGCCTCCGATCCAACAAACCCTTTCGGCGAAGGGTGCACTCACCGTGACGGTGGCGGCAACACCAAAGATGAACTTAAACAAACCCTGGCGGAGCTCGGCTACCAACTGGGCAGATATATATACACGATTGACGCCATCGACGATTTTGGGCGCGACACAGAAGAAAAGAAGTATAATCCCTTTTGTCTTGCAAGCGGTGCCTTGGACAGAAAAGCGGCCACCGCGTATATGAAGGAAAACAAAGAGTCAATAAACGTATCTTTGAACCTGAGCCTCGCAAAGGTCGCGGACGCTCTCGAAAAGCTTCCGCTCAAGAGACACCGTGGCGTCCTTGAAAATATAGTTTTTCTCGGCATGAACGCCGTGAAAGATGAAATCCTCGCAAAAGCGATAAGCGTCGAGTCAGAAACAAATGAAACAATGAAGGACAGGGCGCTGAAACGGAAATATCTGAAGCCTTAGCATATAAAGACAGGAAACGGCAATTGATGATGGACAGGCAACTAAACGACACGGCAGACAGAAACAAAAAAAGAACATCCGCAATAGTCGTGATAGCTACGCTGTACATCGCTTTCATCGGCGTCGGCCTGCCGAACTCCCTGCTCGGCGCCGCCTGGCCTTCGATGCAGACATATGTGGATGTCCCCGCTTCGTATGCAGGCTGGATCACACTTGCGATTTCCCTCGGGATGTTCGTGTCGAGCCTGCTCTCGGAAAGATGCATCATCGGGCTCGGCGCGCATCGCACTATGGTCCTCTCGTTTGCGTTCATTGCAGCATCGGTCGCGGGATTTTCCCTGTCTGCGGATTACAAAGCCTTGCTCGCCTCGGGGGCAGCACTCGGCGTGGGGATCGGCCTTATGGAAGCGGCGGCAAACGGATATGTCGTGAAGCATCTTTCGTCAAGGCATATGAACTGGATGCACTGCTTTTGGGGCGTCGGCGCAGCGATAGGCCCGCTGCTCATGGCGTCGGCAATAGGCGGAGGCGCTTATCGCACGGGATACCGCTATGCCGCATTTGTCGAAGTAGCGGTTTTACTGCTTGTGATAGCTACGTTGAGTTTTTTCAAAAGCAACGAGAAGGCTCTTTCATCCGCATCAGAAGGCAGCGAAAAAGCTACAGGCAATACGAATGCCTCCGGCGAAACCCCGGGACAAAGCGCAGCCGCCTCAAAGGAAAAAGGCAAATCCCTTGCCGAATTGATGGCGCGCCCGAAAGCCCCCGTCGCTGTCATTGCGTTTTTTCTGTACTGCTCCGTCGAGATGACCGTCATGCTCTGGGGTGCCTCATACATGGTGATGGCAAAGCACATCGAAGAGAGCGCCGCCGCAGGCTGGATGAGCGTATTCTTTGTCGGCATGGTCGTCGGCCGCGTGGCTGCCGGGGCGGCCGCCGTCAAAATGGGGAATAAAAAACTCATCGCCGCAGGGTTGGCCATCTCGGCATTATCGGTCGCCGTCATACTTGCCGCGAGTTCCGTGGCGTTGCTCTCTGCCGGCTTCTTTGCACTCGGCTTCGGCTTCGGCCCTGTTTTCCCGTCCCTGCTCCACGCCACTTCGGATAATTTCGAAGAGGAGTATGCGCAGGCGATGGTAGGGGCGCAGTTGGCGTCCGCCTTTCTCGGCAATGCGATAATACCCCTCATCTTCGGCGCATTGGCGGGTACTTTTGGGTACGGGCTGTTCCCCTTCACCCTCATAATGCTGCTTGCCCTGCTCGTGCTTGCTTCGTGGGCTCTGTTTAAGAGGCCTCCTGGCCGTCCCCGTCCCTGACCTGTATCCGCGAGCGGACGATCATAAAGACAGCCGTTGCCGCGACGAGGAACCCAAAGAGCAACAGAATGACCGGCGTGTTTGTATTGACCCATGCGACCGGGTTCCGAAGTTTCTCAAGGATCGCCCATACGACGAAAGTGATGAGCGCGATTGCGATAGCCACCGAACGCAGGAACATAAGGCCGGCGATGCGGTAGCGGGGGTTCGTGAAGCCGATAGCCAGTACAAGCGCTGCCAACAGCGAGATACAGACCAGGATGAGATTGAGCAGGCTCCAAACCGCGGTTGTTTTGAAATTTCCGGAGGGCACATTTCCGTTTATGATATCCGCAAGCGGATTGCCGGTCTGTGCCTCGATCATTGCCGCTTCTTTTTCGCTGAAACCCTCGGCGATATATGGGGAAGGCTTTGGCGATTCGCTTTTCCTGCCGATTTGAGGCTTGGTTTTTGAAGGCGCGGTGACCGCCTTGCCCACGTTGGCAGTGCTGCCGGCACCCGAATTGTTTCCACCGGTGTTGCCGTCACTGTTGCTTGCGTTGCCGGTATTGGCACCGCCGTCATTTTTGCCGCCGCCGGTATTGCCCCCGGGCTTATCGCCGCCGGGCTTGTCTCCGCCACCGGGAGGCGGGATGACGACTTGTTCCCACTGCGCGATATAGGTCGCGTTGGCCGTCACAGTAGTTGCGGGCACGGGCGACCATCCTGTGAATTTCCAACCGTCATGCCCCGTGGGCACGGGCGCCGCAGGCGTGGCTCCGCCGCTGATGACCGTATAGGCAGCTGCGGCGAAAGAACCGTGTGCACCCGGCAGGAAACTGACGGTGTAGCTCGGCTTGGGTGCCCAAATATCGTACAGGTATATGTCGCCGGCGACTTTGTTCACGGCTTCGCCCTGCCCGTATGCTACATTTGCCCTGTTCACGCTTACGTCCCAGCCGGAGAAATCGTGCGTTGCTGATGAAGGCAGGAAAGCCGCGCCGTTCACCGTTACGTCGTCGTCTTCTTCGACGTATGCCCCTACGTTGAGATTTTCGGCTGAGCTTTCAGGCCCCGCGACCGAATAGTAGAGCGTATGGACCTTGCTCTCTTTCGCGGAGTTTATATCGTAGTTGTTGAAAACCATGTAATTATTTCCGTTGGCCTCGCGCAGGCCTTGCTGCGTAGAGGTCAATACTACATTCGGCGCGTCGATTGAAAGCGGCGCTACCCCGCCTGTCCATGTCCCTGCAGGCGGCATAGCATAGGGAAGGTGCGAGTCACGCGCTCTGTTGCCGGAGAATGCAGCCGTGCCTGTTACAGACAGGTTCGCGGCGGAAAATGCACCGCTCGCTTGCTCCAGGAATACGCCGCCGCCATCGAGCGTAGCTTTGTTATTTGCAATATTTCCTCCCGCAAGCTCGATTTTGGCGCTTCTTCCTATCCAGACGCCGCCGCCGTTTCCGCCCCCGGTATTGCCTGAGATATCGCCACCGCTGATAGTCGTCACGCTGGAACCCGCCGACTGGACACCGCCGCCGTTTCTGCCTGCGGTATTGCCTGAGATCGCGCCGCCGCTGATAGTGACGGTATTGGAGGCTGAGGAATAGATGCCGCCACCGTTTCCAGCTGCACTGTTGCCCGTGATCGTACCTCCGGTTACTTTGACGGCACTCGTGCCGACAAGCCGGACTCCGCCGCCGCTTCCTTTGGAACTGTTCCCCGCGACCTGTGCGTTGTCGGCGATAGTCGCCGTACTCGATCCTTGCAGTACGATGCCGCCGCCGTCGCCGGCGGAGGTGTTGTTTACGATTTGGGCGTTGCCGCTGAGGTTGATGGCAGCTGTGGAATAGGCATATGCGCCCCCGCCTCTGGCCGATGCGTTGTTATATGTTATTTTAGAGTTCTCGCCTATATTAAGCGTCCCATTGTTGATGCACACCCCGGCTCCAAGCTGGCCGACATTGTGGGAGATCTCAGCATCGCCCACGATATTGATGACGCCGCTTTCCGCGAAGACGCCGCTGTATCCGTCGCCGGCGTAATTGCCGGAAATTGAGAGGTCATTATATGAAATGCGCCCGCCGTACATGTTGAACGTGCCGCCTTCAAGGCCCCAGGCACCGGCTCCAAGCTGGACTGCGGCACGAGGGCTCAGGTTGCCCTCCGCATAGCTGTCGCCGCCGATGACGCCTCCGTACATGTTGAAGACGCTGGATGACGAGTCTGCTGCGGTGCCTACCTGTACAGCGCCTCCGTAGAATCCGTCGTTGTTGCAGATCTTGCCTGCCCACATATTGAAAACGCTGTCGTCGATCACTGCGACGCCGCCGTATCCGTTGGACTGGTTGTGGCTGATTTCCGAGCCGCCGCTCATATTCATGGAGCCTTTGTTGCGTAGGACCACGCCGCCGCGGCCGTTACTATTGGATGCGACGCCATTGTGCGTCACCTTGCCGCCCGTCATATTGAAAGTGCCGCCGTTGACGAAGACGCCGTCGCCTTCGCCTATTGAACCCGGATTGTCGTTGTTGTGCTGCACGGACCCTCCGGACATGTTGAAAGTTCCGCCGGCATCAACGTAGACTCCGCCGCCGCACCCTGAAATGGGTGTTCCCCCGAAAGGATCGTTGCCACTGCCCGCAGCGGCGTCATTGCCGTGGCCTGGCATCCCGATGCTTCCGCCGATCAGGTCGAAGGTATTCCCTTTATAGACGGAAACGCCTCCTCCCATACCTCCGTAGTTATCGACGATCTCTCCGCTGTACATGACGAAGGTCGCGCCGCCGCTGCCTCCGTAGCCGATGCGCACCCCTCCTCCCTGTTGGATGGGATGGTAGCCGCCGGTGAGCCTGAGGTTGTCCATATAGAAAGTGCTGCCGTCAAGGACGTCTATGACGGCACCCCAGTTAGTGACGCTACGCTGCGCCGTAATGGTGCGCATAGCGTCTGCGCCATCGATCTTTATCGTTTGGTTTTTGCCTGCACTCCCGATGTTTATATGGTCGGGAGAGACTATATCCTGCGTCAGCGTGATATGGGTCGGTGTGGTGTCTGCAGCGTCAATTGCGGCCTGGAGCATGGCTCCCGAGGTGATTGGCGCCCCCGAATACACCTGCCAGCCCGGCTCGGCGCCGAGGGTGAAAATCGGTGTAGGCGCAAGCGGCAAAATCAGCGCTTCCATACCCTCCGCTTTCCCCGACAGCGCTTCGAGAGGCGTTTCGGGTTTTTCCGGTTCGCCGGGCACCGCTATGTTTTCGTCCGGTTTCCCTGTCGCTTCGGGCCCGTCGGCCGCGTCAGGTCCGCCAGCCTCTTCGGATTCATCAGTTGTTTCGGGCCCGTCAGCCACCGCTGGTGGATCTGGAATTTCCGGCACGGCCACGCCTTGGCTGTGGCCTGTAGCCGCTTCGCTCGCATATATCGGGAATCCGATAGAAAAAAGCAAAGCCAGGATTGAAATAATACTGATTATTTTTTTGTAATACATGATATCCAACCTCATTCCATGTGAATACGGGCTTTCATAAAATAAAGCGACGTATTCAGCGCTTCCCCATGCGCGTTTTGCCATCACGGCAGACAATAAGCTCTATAAACAAACGCCTTGAGTATACACTATAACTGGACATTTTTGGTAAAAATTCATAAGTTGAAAATGCGGGGCTTTACAAAGAACAAGTGAAAAATCAATCTGTTGCATATTTTGAAAAGCAGGAAAGAAATATCTTCCTGGTCAGTCCAGACCTGTTTGCGGCCTGAAATTTTTACTTATTGTTATATCATTGATCTACGCTTTACCTATTGACAATTTGCCGTGCTCTTGGCATGATGGTGTCACCAAATATCCCCCTTATCAGTGAGGTGCAATATGGACTGGAGAGAGAAATACAAGGACAAGATCGTTTCAATCGAAGACGCCCTGAAACTCGTCAAATCCGGCGACTCTGTCACGACTTCTTTCGTCAACGGTATCCCTTATACCGTTCTCGACAAGCTGTACGACCGCTTTGACGAACTTGACGACGTTGAAATAGCGATTGCGCTTGCGGTGAAAGGCATGCGGCTGTTCCTCCCGAAGGCGGGGGAGAAGTTCAGGCTGAAGAGCAATTTCCTCGGGCCCATTGAGAGGGAATTTAAGAAGAGGGGCACGAATATCCAGTTTGCGCCCATCCACCTTTCGAGGATCCCGCAGGACAGGCTTGAGATACACCGGCCGGATATGGCGGTCATGGCGGCGTCCCCTCCCGACGAAGACGGGTATGTGAGCTTCGGCGCCTGGCCGATGGACGCAAAGATCATGGATGTCCGCGACGTCATCATCCAGGTAAACGAAAATATCCCCTATATCAAAGGTGAGGGGATGCAGATAAAATTGGACGACGCCACCTGCATCGTGGATTTGACAGAAAGCCTTGTGACGGTCGACCCCGCGCCTCCCAGCGAAGAGGAGAAAAAGATAGCAGGGCATATAATGGACTACGTCGTCGATGGCGCCTGCATACAGCTCGGCATCGGCGGGCTTGCGAATGCCGTCGGCACTTTCCTGAAAGAGAAGAAGGAACTCGGCATCCACACGGAGATGTTCGTGGAGTCGATGATAGACCTCATCGAGTCCGGGGCGGTGACGAATTCCAGAAAAAATATCGACACAGGCAAGACGATCATCGGCTTTGGGATGGGCAGCCAGCGGATGTACGATTTCCTCGACCACAACGAGGATATCGAGACGAGGTCGTTCAGCTATGTGAACAACCCCGCTGTCATCGGGGAGATAGACAATTTCGTATCGATCAACGCTGCATTGGCGGTCGATTTGACGGGGCAGTGCTTCTCCGAAGCCCTTGGGTTCAGGCAGTTTTCAGGAAGCGGCGGGCAGGTCGATTTCTCGCGCGGCGCATGGAATTCGAAAAACGGGAAAGTTTTCATCTGCACCCCGTCCACACTGAAAAAAAAGGACGGGACGCTGCTCAGCAAAATCGTTTTGCTGCCCGAACCCGGAAGCATAGTCACCACCCCGCGCACGGACGTGATGTATGTCGTGACTGAATACGGCGTGGCGGATCTCAGAAACGAGACTATAGAAAACAGGGCCAGGCGCCTGATCGAGATAGCCCATCCCGATTTCAGGGAAGAGCTGGCTTCGCAGGCAAAAGAACACGGCCTGATCTATTAACAAGGTAAAGGGTCGATGGGTTTATCGCTCCGGCGGCTAAATGCTGACTAAGCTTTCTTTGCCGGATACGGCGGAGCAATGACGATTTTCGGCAATAATTATATCACTTTAGAGAGGAGAGAATCATGCCAAAGATAGCTATCGTTGGAGCGGGGGCAATGGGTTGCGTACTCGGTGCCTATTTGGCCAAAGGCGGAGGCGATGTAGTCCTCGTGGATCCGTTCAAGGCGCATATGGACAAGATCGCCGCGGATGGGCTCATCATGAACAGCGCGTCCGGAACAGAAGTCGTGAAACTGAATACGGCTTATGACGCTTCAGAAATCGGGGTCCAGGACTATGTAGTCATCATGGTGAAAGGCACTCTTACGGCGCTTGCGCTTGAGGGCGCGTTGCCGGCCATCGGCGAAAATACGTTTGTCTGTACCTTCCAAAATGGTATCGGCAATGTTGACATCATCACTGAGAAGATCCCAAAGGAAAAAGTCCTTTACGGCTGCCTGAATATGACGAGCATACTCAAAGGCCCCGGAGAGATTTACGGCAACCTGTTCGACGAGGTGAATGTGCACGTCGGCAGCGTGGTCAGGGAAGAGGCTCAGCAGGAGGCGGGAGAAGCGATAGCCGCCGTCTTTACCGCAGGGGGCGCGCCCGCCCGCTATGACAAAGACGATATAGATACTTATGTGTGGAGCAAGGCGATGGTAAACATCGTCGTGAACGGTACGCTCGGCCTCGTCCGACTGCGCGGCAAAGACGTCGCCACGAACAGGTACTTCCAGCAGATAGTCATCAACTTGAGCCAGGAGGCGCTTGCTGTGGCCGAGGCGAAAGGCGTACCCGGCCTCGACTTCAACACGTTCTTCACGAAAGTGCTGCCCGCTGCAAGGAAAGACGGGGGAGACCACTATCCTTCAATGGCGCAGGACATCATGATAGGAAAGAAAAAGACCGAGATAGAGTTTTTGAACGGAGCGGTCGAGAAGATGGGCAAAGAGCTCGGGATCCCGACACCTGTCAATGCCACCGTCGCCAACTTCATCAGAGTCATTGAGGATAACTACGACAAGCAGTACTACGAATAGCGCGAATGCCGGAATGCCCGTCCGGGAAGAATGGTTTGATGTGGACGGGCATTTTTTCGGTGCAAAGAGGAGGCATTGGAACGCGGGATTTTTTCATGCCGGGATGAGAGTGAAATGATTCCCCAATGCGTTAAGCAGAAATGAGGCAAAAAATGAATGAGGTCAAAGTAAACGATAAACTCTGCAAGGGTTGCGGATACTGCGTACACTATTGCCCCAAAAAGATATTGGAGCTTGGAAAAGTACGCAGCAGCAAAGGTCACTTCTACCCTGCAGTGACGGATCAGGAAGCTTGCATCGCTTGTCTGATGTGCGCGACCATCTGCCCTGAGGGTGCGATTGAAGTCGCGAAAGGAGAGTGAAAAGATGGGAAAGATACTTATGAAAGGTTGTGAGGCTATCGCTGAGGCGGCAGTGCTCGGCGGATGCCGCTTCTACGCGGGATATCCGATCACGCCTCAAAACGAGCTTCCCGAATATATGTCAGTCAGGCTTCCGGAAGTCGGAGGGGATTTCGTGCAGGGCGAATCGGAAGTCGCGTCGATAAATATGGTATACGGGGCTGCGACGGTGGGAACGAGGGCCATGACGAGTTCGTCAAGCCCCGGCATCGCCCTTAAGTCCGAAGGGATCAGCTATCTGTCCGGAGCCAACCTTCCGGCACTCATCGTGAACGTGAGCCGCGGCGGCCCGGGGCTCGGCACGATACAGCCGGCACAGTCCGACTACCTCCAGGCAACGAAGGCTATGGGGCACGGCGGTTTCAGGATGATCGTCTTTGCGCCGTACAGCCTGCAGGAAGCAGTAGATTTGACGTACAACGCTTTCGACTATGCCGAGAGGGACAGAAATCCCGTGCTCATCCTCATCGATGGGGCGCTTGGGTCGATCAAAGAGCTGGTGGAACTGCCGCCGATGAAAGAGCTTCCGACCGAGCAGGCGAAGTGGCAGCTCGGAAACCCGACAGGCGAAAAAAGAGTCGCGCGCATGCTCACGTCCATCTACCCGGAAGCCGGGCTTGAGACCTTGAACAGAACCAAGGGCGAGATGGCGGTAGCGTGGGGAGAAAATGACGTCATGGTCGAAGAATTCCTCCTGGACGACGCCGAGTACGTGGTAGTCGCTTACGGCATAGCCGCGAGGGTGGCGAAGGAAGCCATAACGGGGCTGCGTGAGAAAGGCGTGAAAATCGGGATGATCCGCCCCATCACCCTTTTCCCGTTCCCGAAGGGGAGTTTCAGGAAGCTCGACTACGGCAAGGTCAAGGCATTCATAGACATCGAGATGACAGTGCCCGCGCAGATGCGCGACGACATAGCGCTTGAAGTGCTGGACAGGGCACCCATCTATGAGTACGGCAGATCCGGAGGAGTGCTGCTCGACGATGACGGAGTGCTTGAAGCTATAGAAAAAGTATTGGAAGGAGAAGCATAATGGAACAGCTTTACAAAAGGCCGAAATGCATCCAACCGATGCAAAGCGGATATTGCCCGGGATGCCTGCATTCCCTCGCTACGAGGATCACGGCGGAAGTGGTCGAGGAACTGGAGCAGCAGAACAACTGCATCCTTGTACTTCCGGTCGGATGCTCTACGATGGGGCTCCTTTACTGGAAGATAGACATGGTGGGCTCGGCCCACGGACGTGCGCCCGCAGTGGCGACCGGTGTGAAGAGGTGCAGCAAAAACAGCCTCGTATTCACCTATCAGGGCGACGGAGACCTGGCGGCAATAGGCCTCGCGGAGATTCTCAGCGCAGCCAACCGCGGCGAGAACTACACCGTCCTCTTTGCCAACAATTCGATATACGGGATGACAGGCGGACAGATGGCGCCGACTACGCTTGAAGGGCAGAAATCGACGACGACGCAAAAAGGGAGAGATCCTTTGACGACAGGATATCCGATGAGGATGTGCGAGCTTATCGCCACCCTTGACGCCCCGAAATACGTAGCGAGGTTTTCGCTTCATGACCCCGCGAATGTGCGAAAGGCGAAGGCTGGTATCAAGAAGGCGTTTGAAACCCAATTGGCAGGCGGCGGCTTTACCTTTGTGGAACTCATGATCAATTGCCCGACAAACTGGGGGCTGACCCCGTTAGACAGCCTTACCTATATGGTTGAAAACACCATTCCGGTATTTCCGCTTGGCGTTTATAAGGATGTGGAGGTATAAGGATGAAAAATACTCTTTTGGTAGGCGGTTCGGGCGGGCAGGGCGTGATGAGCGTCGGCACTATGCTCGCAGAGAGCGCGGCGGAAAACGGCAAGTACGCCACGTTTATGCCGGTGTACGGCCCTGAGCAGCGTGGCGGAAGTGCGCGTTGTACGGTGATCATCAGCGACGACGAGATCATGTCGCCTCTCCCTAAGAAGGTAAAAACCCTCATTGCCATGAATGAGCAGTCTTACAAAAAGTTCATAAATGAGCTGGAAGAAGGCGGCATACTGGTGATGAATTCGTCGAGGGTGACAAGCACAGTCGCCCGTGAGGACATCAGGATAGTGAGCCTTCCCGCAGACGACATCGCGCTTGAAACGGGAAATATCAGAAACGCAAACATAGTCATGATAGGCGCGTATCTCGCGTCAACGGGAGCCATGGACCCCGCAGAGTTCATGAAAAGCCTTGAGCACAAATTCAAAAACAAGCCCGAGGTGATCGAACAAAACCGCAAGGCGCTTGATAAAGGCGCAGAGATCGGTAAACAGACAAGTTAGCAGCAGCAGTAGAATTTGGAGGTAAGAAATGGGTAAGTTTTCTTTTGACACGACAGTAGGCGAACTTCTTGACAACCCGGAAACAAAGGCGTTGGTAGAAGAGCTGAATCCCGAGCTTCTTGAGCATCCGCTCCTTGATGTGGGCAGGACATTCCGCTTTGAAGACGCACTCCCCTACATAGAGGATATGGTGGAGCCGGAGAAACTCGAAGAGTTCAAAGCAAAGCTCGAAGCCATGTAAGCAAAAAGGCTGTAACACGGCCGACAGATGGGCTGATATTCCGCGCCTGAGAGGTGCGCGGAATATCGGCTCTTTCTACGGATTTGTCGGGAATTAATGGTTTGTTTTATGATAGACTGTGAATACATCAATTGTTGTGCAACTGTGGTTTAGAGGGCAAAGGACACTTAGAGGTAACGGCCGGTAGAGGAAGGGGAAAGATTGATGAGAACAGTTGAAATAGCAGAATCCTCAAAATGGGGGGGGGCAAAACCATAAAGCAGGCTCAGGGAACCTCGCACCCGGGTTTCCGCTTCTAACCTTCCGAACCTTCCTCAAGGCGAGAAGAACTTTCCCATGTACAGGGAAATATATATCTCAAAATGTCAGGGATCGCAGAATCAATGCAGGTTTTACCCTTGTCGAAGTCATAGTCGTCATCGTAATCATCGCCATACTCGCGGCGATAGGGGTTCCGGCGTTAACGGGGTATATCGACAAAGCGAAGGACAAACAATATATAGCAGATGCGCGGGATCATTTTATCGCTGCTCGTACCGTGATAGACGAAGCCTACGCAGATGGAGAGTTTGCCAAAGCATTATACAAATCTGATATGGATAGGTTCGTCAGTGATGGCGATGGGCTGTATAATAATTCGTGGAAAGACTATAGTTTAGGTTATTTGGGCTATCTTATGTTTGGCATCTATGTTGGAGCTCCGAGCGGTGATTTTGAAGGCTACGATCAATATTATGACCGAGTTTCCGATTTACTTGGAGAAGCGCGTTTGGGGTATAGGATTTCCGAACTCGGTAGCTGGAGTATTTCTTTTGTTGGCTCCTCGGATTCCACTTTTTTAAATGCCGATGGATTTCTGTATGAATCAGCGGCAGGTAAAATTGAAAGAGGAGCGACTATCACCCGTGTCACCTATAAGCTCGATAATGACGATCTCAGTACTGATTGTTCTTTAACAGAATTCGATCATGATGATTTTACCTATAATCCCGATGCAGGATATAGGGTATATCATGTTCTTGTTGACATTGACGTAACATGACTTGAGGTTGCAAGGGATTCAAAGGAGGTCGCGTATTAACAATAAACACAAGGGCAATTTTGCGGACAATTTTATTGATAAATTTTGTTTATAATACGGTTTATAGGGTATATGAATGAACATAGTGGGCAGAGATGTTCGCGAAACGATCGAAGAAGGGAGTTATCAGGGGAAGACTCCCTTCTTTTCATATCCTGGCATATTTTTTCAAGCTGCTGTCTCCTGCGTTTCGCGAATACTTCTTTTCAGCGCCCTTGGATGAAAGCCTGCACTCTCTGAACTGTAACCTTTTCAGAAGGACACCGGGAGGACGAAGCAAACCATTGAAAAACCTCTATATTGGCAATTATAAGGTGGTATTACCGCACTTTTTTGTATAATATTACCCCGGCAGGACAACACAGAGGGAGAGAGAATCGGAAACACGTATGGAAACAGGCATCGGCATGGAGGGCAGATCGAATGAAAATAACATTTTGCGGAGCGGCGGAATCCGTCACAGGCAGTTGCCACCTCCTGGATATCAAGGGGAAGCAGCCTGGGGATACGGCCGCAAAACTCCTGCTTGACTGCGGACAATTTCAAGGCTCATCAAAACAGGAGGCACAGAACTTCGAACCCTTCCCGTTCGCGCCCGGCGAAATTGACTTCGTGATCCTGTCGCATGCCCATGTGGACCACTGCGGCAGACTGCCCCTGCTTGTGAGGGACGGCTTCAAAGGCAGGATTTACTGCACTGACTCCACGGCGGACCTCCTCGGGATTATGCTCAGGGACAGTGCGCATATCCATCAAAATGAAGCTGAGTGGAAAAACAAAAAAGCAGCTCGTGCGGGAAAACCGGCAGTCGAACCGCTTTTCACGATGAACGATGCCGAAGAGACGCTTGGCTTTGTATCCCCCATCTCCTACGATGTGCAGTTCGAGCCCGTCCCTGGCGTCAAAGCCGTGTTCAATGAAGCCGGGCATATCCTCGGAAGCGCGATCATCGAGCTGTGGTTCACCGAGGGCGGAGAGACGAAAAAACTCGTATTCTCCGGCGACCTTGGTGTAGAGGACCGCCCTTTGCTGAACGACCCCACGTATATAAAAAAAGCCGATTACGTCATAATGGAGACCACTTACGGCAATCGTGCCCATGAGGAAAAAACCGCTTCGGCAGGGGAGCTTGTCTCGATAATAAACCGCACCATACGCAGAGGAGGCAACGTGGTGATACCTTCGTTTGCCGTCGGGCGCACACAGGATCTGATCTATGAACTGAACGAATACTACGAGCATGGCGACGACCCCGATTTCAACAGGATAATGGTTTACGTCGACAGCCCCATGGCAAGGGCTGCCACGAAAGTGTTTGAAGAAAACTTTCAGGATCTGGATGAGGCGACGAAGGGCAGGATACTTCACGGGGACAACCCTCTCGATTTCGCAAACCTCATTTTCACCGCGTCGACTGAAGAGTCCAAGGGGCTGAACACGGATATGGTGCCGAAGGCCATCATCTCCGCAAGCGGCATGTGCGAGGCGGGAAGAGTGAGGCACCACCTCAAACACAACCTCTGGAACCCGAAGTCGTCCATCGTCTTCGTAGGATATCAAGCCGAAAACACGCTGGGGCGAAAAATCATAGAAGGTGCAAGGAGTGTCATCCTCTTCGGAGAAGAAATATACGTCAACGCTGAAGTCTACAACCTTCACGGGTTTTCCGCCCACGCGGACAGGGACGGTTTGCTGAAATGGGTCAAAGCTTTCACGAAAAAGCCGGAGGCGCTCTTCCTCGTGCATGGCGAACTCGAAGCAAAGAAGGATTTTGCTTCCCTCGTGAAGGAAGCTACCGGTATAAGCGCGACGGTGGTGGAGGACATCTGCGAAGTCGATCTCTCAGAAATAGCGGATGGGCTGCTTCAGGCTGAAGCACTGTCATCAGTGGCGCCGGGGAAAGCTGCCTACAGCCAGGATGGCGCCGGCGAAACCGCCAAAGAAAAGCCTTCATCCCCAGGCTTCGACCCTTACGGCAAACCGGCTGCGCCCGTCACGGAAATCGACCCGGAAGACCTGCCGAGGTTCAAACAGCGTATTTCAGACGTCGGCGGCAATTTGGAGAATCTTCTCTACGAAGCGAAGCTGAGTGCCATAAAAGCGGTGGGCGACAACGATTCAGAAAAATTCGCCGCCTTGAACAATTTGGCAATCCAACTCGAAAACGCCACCATACGGCTCGCGACCGAACTCACCGGAAAAAAGCTGTGAGGCAATCCATTACAGAGCCATCATTACATAAATCACTTGCCCGTCTTATTTCTCCAAGCATTTTTCAAAGCAAAAGAGAAGTGGTAACGAAGACAAAGGAAGACGTCTATATGCGCCATCATGTCAGGGAATTTTTGTTCAATGACTTCGCGAAACCCTGAAATATTGTAGTCGCTTAAATACAATTCATGATTTCTGGCGGTCCGAATGACATGATAGTGGCAGCGACCGCTTTATCGAGAGGCGGCGTTGTCGTCAATAAATAAAATGTACCTCGTATCCGGCACTTGCGTCATAGGTAATGGCACCATTTTCAAGCAAGTCCCATAAACCACTATCAGCAAATTTTTGATAAAAAGAATAATATCTGAGTATGTTTTCAATATCATCTATTTTGACATTGCAGGTGGTGACAATTGAACGCATGCCATAATAATCGTCATAATGGTATATGTAACCGTCCGCATTGAAAAGAGAAGAACCGGGTTCGCCAATTATAACAAATCCATTATAATTATAATATTCGGGGGTATTATCGAACGCTACCTCTTTTTCCTCGTTTTCATAGTCGAATTTCCCAACCAAGGCGTTTATTTCATCAGAGAGAGCAAATTCGCCTCCACCTCTGTACAACGACAAGTACATCAGAGGCCACGCCATTACTAATCCATCATTATCAGAGGGTTCGCAGCCGGTTGTCAGAAATTCATCCCAATCATCAAGCTCTGAGTTTTGAGCGAACTCTCCATCTGCATAGGCTTCATCCAGCACAACGCGAGCCGCTATAGCTACTTCCCTCGCCTCCGCTATGTATTGCTTGTCTTGCGCCTTGTCGATATATCCGGTCAGCGCAGGTACGCCTATCGCCGCGAGTATTGTGATGATGACGATGACTACGATGACTTCAACAAGAGTAAAACCCGTGTCCGCCATCTCTCCTTTATTGTGATACCCGTCCGCGAGGTTCCCTGAGCCTGCTTTATAGTTTGCCCTCCTTGCGAATCCTGCTGTTTTAACTGTTCTCATCAATCTTCCCCCTTCCTATACCTGCCGGTAGCTCTAAGCGCTCTTTGTCTTTCAAATCATAGCTGTACACCAATTGATGCATACGCAGTCTATCACAGCAGATCTTCCGTTTCCCGCTTACTGTAAAGGAGTCGGCGCACTTCCATCACATTGTCAATTACTACATACCATACGGTGAAATTTCGTACATGTATACAGTAATATGAATGCTCCCTCTCTTTCTTCGAATGAAGTTGCTCGAAAGAATCCGGCGTTTCCAATCGTTTTAAAATCGCCTTCTCAATGTCTTGAACCAATCGGTCCGCGGCCGCAGGATTTTCCAACCTGAACGCGATATAACCTCAAACTTCAGCCAAGTCCGACTCGAAAACAGGGAGGTATTCGAGAGTGTATTTTCTCAATCTGCTATCTCCTGTGTCTCTCGAATACTTCCTTATGCGAGAGGCGTTCATCTGACAAAGCTGCGGCGCGGTCCGCCTCATCAAGTTTGAATTCGATGTCATCGGTCAATTCCGCATATTTCTCAAGGCTCAGAACGACCATCGAGCCATATCCATTCTTTGTCAGATAGACAGGTGTCCCGCTACTCACGACTTTTTCGATGGCGGGGAAATTGTTTCTCAGCTCAGACACCGGTTTGATTTGAATCACTGCACACCTCATCTCAAATTTTTATCATATTTTTATCATAATTTTATCAAAATAATATCATGCAGTATGGCTAAATGTCTATACTGATTTCTGTATCCATATATCATAGACAAAATGACAGCCCTCGTAGCCAGCGTCTGGATCATAAACATTTGAGAACCTCTAAAAACCCCTGCCGTACGCCTTTGCCGAGTATTTTGCTACGCTTCTTCGGCAACGCTTTGGACGAGACTCGCCTTTGGCTCGCAGCTGTATTCCTGCGTTTTTTGCCTGTGAATCGCGGCAAACTTCACGGCGAATTCGCACAACATTGATTTTCAGAGGTCCCCTTAAGATTTTCGCATAAGGCTGCCCGGGCGTTACTGTTGTTGTGAAAGAAGCAAGGACAGTGATTTTTGTGCATGTTTGTGCGAGCGTCAGTTTTTAGGCTGCATACGAAAACACAAGGCAGGACAATCGCCGCTTGCAATGAATCATATACTATGTTACAAGTATATTATACTGTACCTGACGATAATAGCCAGCGATAAACGGAGGATAATGTCATGCCGCTTTCTTTGTACCTGAACGACAATTTGACAAAACGAGTGAAGACTGCCGCAAAAGCAGAGGGTGTTTCTGTCTCAAATTACATAGCCAAATCCATCGAGCAGCGTCTCGGGCTGGAATATTCATCGGATTTTCTTTCCTCGCTCGGCGCTCTTTCGGATGTGGAGATCAGCAGGCCTAAACAGCCGCCTTTTTCAGATGACGTGAAAAGGATTGTGCTATGACGTATTTCCTCGATACGAACATCTGCATCTATCTCCTTAAAGGGACTTCCCCCGCTCTCACGAAACGCTTACTCCGCACGATTCCAATGGATGTGAAAATCCCATCAATCGTATACGCGGAACTCCTGGCCGGAGCAAAAGCAAGCGGTTCTCCTGAAAAAAGCATTGAGGCCATAAAGGCTTTCGTATCGCAGTTTGAGATTGTCCCGTTTGACGAAACCGGTGCCGAGGCTTACGGGCGGATACGAGCCGGGCTTCTTGCGGCAGGCGTCAAAGGCGGCCCCAATGACATGATAGTGGTGGCGACCGCTTTATCGAGAGGCGGCGTTATCGTCACAAACAATGAAAAAGATTTCCTGCGATTTGCGGGCGTACAGACGGAGAATTGGACGCGCCGGGCTTCGCCTCACTCACCTTATTCAACTAAAGTATGATAGCCTCATTAAGGTCGTCAGCCGCCGACTTTGTATAGCTAACCCGGTATAACATCATTTATGGTTTTCGCCCCCTCCCATTTTGTGGATCCTGCTGCTTCAACTGTTCTCATCAATCTTTCCCCTTACTCTACCTGCCGGTAACTCTAAGCGCCCTTTGTCTTTCAATTCATAGCTATACATTAATTAATGTATTCACAGTCTATCTCAAAACATATGTTTTGAGGTGAGATTGCGCAAACGGGTTAACCTACAGAATTTTCTGCTGTAAAAACTCAATCACTACCAGCTTCAATGTTATCGCCTGATGATACTTCCGATATCTGGAGAAATCAAATCGGCATATGAAGAAGGTACAGTATTTTGCCCATTAAATAATTCCCATATTCACGGAATTGACATTGTGGCATGAGCCATGTCCGTGCTATCATTACATCATGAGTATGAATAACCCTTATGAAGTATTGGGACTCAGGGAAGGCGCCTCTCAGGATGAGATCAAGGCGGCTTACAGAGAGTTGGTCAAAAAATACCATCCCGACCGGCACATGGACAATCCTCTCAACGACCTCGCCGAGGAAAAGTTGCAGGAGATCAATGAAGCCTATGATATGTTGACCGGAGGGCACGGCAAAGGCCACACCGGCAGCCAGGGCTATGGGCCCGGAAGCAGCAGAGGTGCAGGCTATGCTGGCGCGGGGTATGCCGGAAACGGCTATGCTGGTGCCGGGGCCGGAGGCTCTTCGTTTTTCGAAGTGCGCAGCGCCATTGACCGCGGCGATCTGGCAAGTGCTGAGAGCAAACTGCGCAGCATCAATCTGAAGAGTGCCGAGTGGTACTATCTCTTTGGCCTGTTAAACGTGAAAAAAGGCTGGTTCAACGACGGGATGAACAACATCCAGCAGGCGGTCGCCATGGATCCCGGAAACGCCGAATATAGAAGCACTCTGAATTCGCTGATGGCGCAGTCGGGAAACTATCAGCAGGCCTCGTACCAAAGGGGCTACAACAACGCCGACAATATATTTTGCCAGGCGCTGCAATGCTACTGTTGCGCCGATCTCTGTTGTGACTGTATCTGACAGCCGGGTAAAATGGATAGGACGCGTTCACTGGCATTTGGCGGGATAGCCCTTGCGCTTGTCGTCATATTGATGCGGCTCTCTTCCGTAGCTGTGGGCGGCGACAATGTGCTCGTGCTGTTTGCGGGATTTTTGGTCTTTTTCATCACGAGGCTTCAGGGGCTGAGGTATGGCGCACTGCTGTATGTGGCGGGCGTTATCGCAAATGTGTTTTTCGCGCTTGCGCCGGCGGCAGTCATGTTTGATTTCCCGGTAGGGCTGACTGCGCTGCTCCTCGGCTGCTACGACAATATGAGGCAGCCTTCGATAAAAATGTTCTGCGCCGTGTCCGCCGCTTCGATGCTTGTGCTGACAAACGCCGCGATGTTTTTATTTATGAAGCTCTTCATCGTTTCGGTCAGGGATTCGTTTTTCAGGCACTTTGGGATACAGTCGGAGACGCTGCTTGTATTTGTATACGCCTCAGGCTTTGGGATCATAACCGGTGTGCTGGGCGCGATCATCTTCGAATCTTTCTCACTGATGATAGCAAAGAGGCTTGGCGTCAAACTTATAACTCCGAAGGCGAAGGCCGCAGGGCGGGAACATGGATAAGGGCTTGTCAAACAATAACATGCGATTTTCCACTTGCCCTTTCACCGCCATGCCGCGTTGTCGTCAGTCGCCATACTGCCCAGTATGCCTCTTTCCTCCGCCTTGCCTGACGGCGAAATTGCGGCGTGGAATTATCACCTGTTATTGTTTGACAAGCCCTAAGGGCTTGTTATCGATGCAGAAAAGGCTGGTGCGCTGGAAGCTGTGCCTGTCGAAGGATGAGGCGACATGAAAAAAGAGCCGCTGTCGACAAGGATGAGGCCGCGCACCCTCGAAGAGTTCGTAGGCCAAAGGCAATTCCTCTTCGAAGGCTCCCTGCTTTGGAACGCGATAAAAAAAGGGACCTTTGAGTCAGCTGTGTTTTTCGGGCCGTCCGGCACTGGCAAGACCACGCTCGCACGCATTATCGCCAACGAGATGGATGCGAATTTCCATGAGATCAACGCATCGACCACCGGCACCAAAGAGCTTAAAGAACTTATAGAAAACGCCAGGGACAGGCTGTTCAGCCTCGAGAAAAGACAGACTTACGTATATATCGACGAGTTTCACAGGTGGAACAAACTGCAGCAGGACTCGCTTCTCAAAGCGCTTGAGGATGGGGTGCTGAGATGCATAGGGAGCACCACCGAAAACCCCTACTTTGCGATCAACAATGCAGTGCTCAGCAGGATAGGCTCGATCTACGAGTTTGAGCCGCTGACGGACGAAGACGTGTTGAAGATACTTGATAGTGCACTGGGCGACAGCGAGAGAGGCCTCGGCGGGCTCGGCGTCAAATACGATGAAGAGGCGATATCCGCGCTTGCCGCCATGAGCAGCGGCGATGCGAGGGTCGCGCTCGACCGGCTTGGGTTCATCGTGGACAATCTGTCCGGGGGCGAGAAGGTCACCCTCGAAACGGTTTCCGAAGCTATGCAGAGAAAGGCGCTTTTTTACGACAAGGAAGAGGACAGGTACAACCTTCTGTCCGCCCTCCAAAAGTCTGTAAGGGGGAGCGACCCGGACGCTGCTGTACACTACCTGGCACGGCTGCTTGAGGGGAGCGGCGATATCATGATGGTCGGGCGGCGGCTCGTGGTGATGGCGAGCGAAGACATCGGGATGGCTTACCCCCAGGCCATAAGCGTGGCCGTATCCTGTGTACAGGCGGCGCAAATAGCCGGGATGCCCGAAGCCCGCATCCCCCTGTCGCATGCTGCGGTTTTTCTCGCGTCATGCCCCAAATCAAACGCCGCATGGATGGCGTATTCGAAGGCGGCGGCGGATCTGCAGGCCATCAAGACCGGCGACGTCCCCAAACACCTGAAAGACACGCACTACAAGGGTGCCGAGGCGAGAGGACATGGAGGCTATATCTACCCTCATGATTTCGGCGGTTGGGTGGAGCAGCAATACCTCCCTGACGAGCTTTACAAAAAAGGCGTAAAGTACTATGAGCCTACCGAAAACGGCCGTGAGGCGGCGTTCAAAAAATACCTGGAATCGATTGAGGGCCTGAAACGATGGAAATAGTCCGCGCGAAGCATATGGGCTATTGCGCAGGCGTGAAAGCGGCGGTGGCCATGACGGAAAGAACGCTCGAAGATACCGGCGAAGGTTCGCAGGTATGGACCTGCGGCGCTATCATTCACAACAGCCACGTGATGGATGAGCTGAAAGGGCGCGGCCTTAAAGTGGTCTCTTCCCTGGAGGAGGTGCCTGAAGGCGCGGCGGTGATCGTCAGGTCGCATGGAGAAGGGCCGTCTTTTTTTGAAGAGGCCGGCTGGAGAGGTCAGAAACTGATAGACGCCACTTGCGTCAAGGTGGCTGAGATACACCGGCTTGTAGCCGAAGCGCATAGTGAAGGCTATACTGTCGTCATCATCGGCGACGCTGACCATCCCGAGGTGAGAGCCACTGCGGAGTACGGCGGCGAGGCTGAAGTCGCCGCTTCCGAAGAAGACGCTGCGAGGATTGCCGAAAGCGCTTTGAAAGATGGCCGCAAGCTGTTTGTGGTGTCGCAGACCACCTTCGATGCCGAAAGGTTTGCTTCCATAGCGAAGGCGCTTGCCGAAGCCGGGGCTGAGGTCAGAAACACCATCTGCAATGCCACCGCTCTCAGGCAAAAGGCGTGTGCCGAGCTTGCCGAAGATGTGGACGCCGTGGTCGTGATCGGGGACAAAATGAGCTCAAATACAAAAAAGCTCTATTCAATAGCTGAAAAACACGGAAAAAAAGCCTGTTTCGTGCACAATCCACGCGAAATACTGTTGAAAGACTTGAAATCCTATAATAGAATAGGTTTCACCGCTGGGGCGTCAACCCCGGAATACGTTATAGAGGAGGTTATTGCATTTATGAGTGAATTTAACGGCGAGAACAACGAAGTCAATCCCATGCACGAGTTCATGGACGAGATCGACAAGTCCACGAGGCTACCGAGGAACGGAGACATCATAACGGGAGAGGTGATCCAAGTCACCGACAACGACGTCACCGTCAGCCTGGGATTCAAAAAGGACGGGGTCATTCCGAAGAACGAGATATCTTTGGAAGAAGGTGTGACCCTGAAAGAGAAGTTTAAGGAGGGTGACGAAGTTCAAGCCAAAGTTCTCAAGAACGATGACGGCGAAGGCAACATACTGTTGTCGTCAAAACGTGTGATCGTCAGCGAGCACTGGGAGACTATCAACCAGGCCTATGAAGACAAGGCCCCGCTTGAAGTGAAGGTGACCAGAGAGGTCAACGGCGGCGTGATAGCGACCTTCAACGAAGTGAATGGATTCATCCCTCTCTCACAGCTTTCGGACAGATACGTCGAAAAAGCGGACGAGTTCATCGGGCAGGAATTGACTGTGAAAGTCATCCGTGTCGACCAGAAGAGAAACAAGGTCGTATTCTCGCACAAAGCTGTCCTCAATGAGGAACGCCAGAAGAGAATGGCGGAGATATGGGATTCCCTGAACGTCGGCGACGTCATAGACGGCAAAGTCATGAGGTTTACCGACTACGGCGCTTTTGTTGACATAGGAGGCATTGACGGGCTGCTTCATATCAGCGAGATTTCATGGGGCAAGCTGAGGCACCCCAAGGATATGCTTGCCATAGACCAGGAGATCAAGGTGAAGATCCTCTCCATGAATAAAGAAAAAGAAAAAATATCCCTCGGATATAAGCAGAACCAGCCGGAGCCCTGGTCAGTGATCAACGAAAAATACCATATCGGGCAGATCATCTCAGGCAAAGCCGTCCAGCTCAAAGACTACGGCGTGTTCGTGGAAATAGAGCCGGGCCTTGACGGGTTGGTGCATATCAGCGAGATAGCGTTCAGGAGGGTCTCGGATATTTCCGATGAGATAGAGGTCGGCCAGGAAGTAAGCGCGAAAATCCTCGAGATCGATTCCGACCGCAAGAGGATCAGCCTTTCGATCAAAGAGGCTTCAGAGAGGTCCGAAGACGATGACATCGATGACCGTGATGACCGCGATGAAGAAAGCGGCACTCATCCGGGCGACCCCTCAACCGAGCTTTTTGACCCCGACAGAGACCAGGAACATGAGATGCCTGACCCCGACGGTGTAGACGCAGTGCCGGAGCACTTTGCCGAACCGGGCGACCCCTCTACAGGGCTTTTTGACCCCGACAGGGACCAGGAGCTTGAGATGCCTGACCCTGACGGTGTAGACGCAGTGCCGGAGCACTCGGCTGAGCCGGGCGACCCATCTACAGAGCTGTTTGACCCGGACAGGGACCAGGAGTTCGAAATGCCGGATCCCGACGGAGTGGATGCTATCCCCGTGCAGAGCGAAACCGATGCGGTCTCCGAGGGGGATGAAGTTGAGTTAGAAGCAGAAGTGGAAGTGGAAGTAGAGATTGAAGCCGAGGCTGAAGAAGCCGAAATTCCTGAAGAGGCCGAAGTGGTGGAAGAAGACTCGGAGGAAGAAGCGGAAGCGGGTTCGTTGAACCCGTCTGAAGAGGCGGAATCTGACTCGGAAGAAGTGCCTGAAGAAGCAGGAGCAGAAGCGGGTTCGGCTGAGGCGGACGAAGCAGCAGAAGCAGCGGGTGAACCCGATGTTGCTGGAGAAATCGAAGCCCACGAAAGCGGCGCTCATCCGGGCGACCCATCGACCGAGCTAAGCGACCCCGACAAAGACCAGGAATTTGAGATGCCTGATCCCGACGGTATAGACGCAGTGCCGGAGGCATCGGCTGAGCCGGGCGACCCATCTACAGAGCCGTTTGACCCGGACAGGGACCAGGAGTTTGAAATGCCCGACCCCGACGGCAAGGATGCGGAGTAGCCTGGAGCGAGCAATAGGCAAGCTATAGTTATTACCCCGGCAGCAAATAGCAGGAAGTCGCGCCGGTCTTTCCGCCAATCTGCTTTGTTGGCGAAATCCTTACATACTGCCCGCTTGGGATGTGACTCGTCTTCGACTCGCAGCTGT
>JAISAW010000104.1 GCA_031266515.1 Eubacteriales Family XIII. Incertae Sedis bacterium | reverse complement strand
CAGCCTTCGATGAACTCGCTCGTGGCCGCCCTTCAGGGGAGGCCGAGGGATACCGGCATCGACGCGGTGAGGCTTGACAAGCTGTCGGAGTACTGGGGCGATGTGCGCCTCAGATACTGCAACCTCGAAGAAGGCATCAAGTATCCCGCCGCCGAGATTTACCGCTACGAGATACCCGGAGGGCAGTACACGAACCTGAAACCTCAGGCCGACAGCCTCGGGCTGGGCCAGCGGTTTGACGAGATAAAGGAGATGTACGCCACGGTCGACAGGATGCTCGGGGGCATCATCAAGGTGACGCCCTCGTCAAAGATGGTCGGCGACCTTGCCATATTCATGGTGCAGAACAACCTGACTCCCGAAAATATAGTGAAGCGCGGGGATTCGCTCAGCTTCCCTGACTCAGTGGTGAGCTACTTCAGCGGCATGATGGGGCAGCCTTCATGGGGATTTCCCGAAGACCTGCAAAAGGTGGTGCTGAAAGGCAAAGATCCGATCACGGTCAGGCCCGGAGAGCTGCTTCCGCCTGTCGATTTTGAAAAGCACAGGCAGTTCCTCATGGATAGCGTCCCCAAATATACGGTGCGAAGCGACATCAGCTATGCCCTCTACGACAAGATGGTCGAGGCGTATATCAACAACATAAGCGAGTTCGCGAACGTGACAGATCTTTCGAGCGATATATTTTTCCATGGCATGCCGCAGGGCATGACGGACCATATACAGCTCGGCGACGGCAAGGAGATAGTTGTAAAATTCATCAGCGTCGGAGAGTTGCAGGAAGACGGCACGAGATATGTGACCTTCGAAGTCAACGGCGAGAAGAGGGACGTGCTTGTGGTCGAAGAAAGCGCCGATGTGCCGGGAGCCAATTTGAAGATGGCTGACCCGAACGACCCGAGCGAGATCGCATCCTCAATACCCGGCCTTGTGAGCCGCATCCTCGTAAAGCCCGGAGACGCAGTCAAGAAGAACGATGTGCTCATGATAGTCGAGGCCATGAAGATGGAAGCGAGCATCACCGCGAATACCGACGGAGTGGTGGTTGACATCTTCCCCAGGGTGGGCGACACGATCGTACAGGGTGCTCTGCTCGTGAAACTGACATAGACGCGCGAGGTATACGTAACATTTATTACCCCGGCGCGACTTTCTGCTATTTGTTACCGGGGTAATAATTATTGGGACAGTGAAGAATATTTTCATCTACATTGTGCTAATATCTTATTACCCCGGCAGCAAATAGCAGGAATAAAGTGCCGGGGCAATAAAAGTTATGGCATACAAGATAAAGAACGATATCGGATCTATTGAACTGAACCGGAGGGTCATCGAGAATGTCTGCGGCAGGACCGTTGATACTTTCGGCGGGCAATTGATCGTTTCAGACCCAAGGGGGCGCCTGAAGAAAAACCCCATACAGAGCGCTGTGTTTGAGGACGGTTTCGTGCGGGGCCGATACAACGGCGAGCTCCTTGACATAGAGCTTTACCTCATCATCCAGTTTGGCATAAGCATGAAAAATATAGCCACGAAGCTCGTGTCGGCGCTTAGAGAAGATATCCCGTCGGCGACCGGCATCGATGTGGGCGTCGTCACTATAGTATTCGTGGGGACCCTCGCGGACAAACTCACAAGGAGGAGCATTGAGTTCAAATATGAGCGTCCTTCCTGACAGCAGCGTAGAGTCCCTCCCGGGTGTCGCCCATAAGAGAGCGGCGCTTCTGAAATCACTCGACATAGCCACAGTCGGTGACCTGATCGGCCATTATCCCATCAGGTACGAAGACCGGCGCAGGCAAACCGCCATCAGCGAATTGGTGCAGGGCGAAAAAGTCCTGATCAAGGCGAAGGTGGAGAAAATACTGACGCCCGCCGGGTTTGCGAAGGGTGCGAAAACACCGATGCGGGTGTTTGTCAGCGACTATTCGGGGCGTATGGAAATACTGTTTTTTAATTATCGCTATCTGCGGAAAATGTTTCACGAAGGCGGGGAATACCTTTTTTACGGGAACGTGGTTGCGAACAAGCTCGAAACTGTGATGAGGCACCCGGATTTTGCCCCGGCCTCTGAGGCGGGGGAGGGCATGACCGGTATCGTGCCCGTGTACAGGCTGACTGCCGGCATCACGCAGAAAATGATGCGGGCCATGGTAAGGGCCGCAGTCACAAACGCGTCTCCCGCAGAGGATATCCTTCCGAAAGAGATCCTTGAAGCGAACAAGCTGATGCCGAAGGATGAGGCGCTGCGCACGATTCATATGCCCGAGAGCCTGCGGCTGTTGAAAGCTGCAAGATATCGGCTGGTCTACGAAGAGCTGTTCATGCTACAGTTTGCCCTCAAGTGGATCAATTTCAAGGACAGCACGGGAGCTAACGGCATAGCTTTTGCAGGGCCGAGGCCGGAGGTTTTCGAAACCCTTATCCCTTTTGATATGACCGGCGCCCAAAGCCGGGCCCTGAAAGAGATATACAGGGATATGGAGAGCCCATCAAGGATGAACAGGCTGCTGCAGGGGGATGTGGGCACGGGCAAGACGATTGTCGCCATGGCGGCTGCGTACAAAGCTGTCAGGTGCGGGTATCAGGCTGCGATCATGGCACCCACCGAAATCCTCGCAATACAGCATCTTGCGGAAGCGCGAGCTATCTTTGCGGGCTCCGGCATCAAAATAGAATTGCTGTCATCAGGGCTTACGGCAAAGGAAAAGAGAGAGGTCAAGGATACCCTCGAACAGGGTTATGTCAACATACTGATAGGCACCCATGCCATCATCGAGCCGGATGTCAAATACCGGAACCTGGGCATAGTGATCACCGACGAACAGCACAGGTTTGGCGTGGACCAACGGTTCCGGCTCCAACGCAAAGGCGCTGCGCCTGACGTGCTTATAATGACTGCGACGCCAATCCCGCGGACTCTGGCGATGATGATATACGGCGATCTTGATATATCCGTCCTCGATATGTATCCGCCGGGCAGGAAACCCGTGCAGACGAAGTTTGTAGGGAACAACAAGCGAGAAAGCGTATATGAGTTCGCTTCCCGTCAGATGTACAAGGGCAGGCAGGTCTATGTCGTTGCACCGCGCAAGGAAGAGGCGGCGGGGGATGAATGGGAGGCGCCTGCGGCCGAGGCCGGCCTTAGGTCGGCGGAAGCCCTCGAAGTGGAAATGAAAGGGCGCTTTCCGATGTTCAGGGTCGAGATGGTGCACGGCGGGATGCCCGGCGCGGAAAAAGAAAAAATAATGCAGGCTTTTATCGACGGGGATATCAACATGCTCATCGCGACAGTGGTGATCGAGGTCGGGATCAACGTGGTGAACGCGAACATGATGATAATTGAAAACGCGGAGAGATTCGGGCTGGCGCAGCTGCACCAGCTCAGAGGCAGAGTAGGGCGCGGAGAGTTCAAATCCTACTGTGTGCTCATTTCCGATTCCAGGTCAGAAGTCTCATTAAAAAGGGCGAAGGCCCTGACCGAAACGAATGACGGGTTCAAAATCGCCGACCTTGACCTCACGCTAAGGGGTCCCGGAGATCTCTTCGGGGTGAGGCAGCACGGCTTGCCCGAACTGAAAGTCGCAGACCTGGCGAGGGATGTCAAGATTGCTGAAAAAGCGAGCCGGGACGTCAATGGGATACTGCGCGTCGACCGCAAACTGGCCCGTCAGGGCAATGAGGCCCTGAGGGCAGGGCTTGAAAAAATGATTTCGAGGGCGTAGCATTTGCCGGACAATAGCATTTGAAAAATCATGTGCATTGCTCGACAAGCCCGGAGGTGGCCATTTGGCGTATATGGTGGATTTATGAGGGTGATAGCAGGGAAATTCAGAGGCAAAAAATTGATAGCCCCTCGTGACGGAAGCCGTGACGTGAGGCCCACTGCTGACAGGGTGAAAGAGGCTGTCTTCAACGTTCTGGCCCCGTATCTCCAGGATGCTGTGGTGCTCGATCTTTTTGCGGGAACGGGGAGTCTGGGCATAGAGGCGCTTTCAAGGGGAAGCAGGAACGCCTGTTTCTGCGACTCGTCGAATTCCTCGATAGAAATGATAAAGGAAAACATCAAAGCCCTGGGGCTTGAAGAGGAGAGCCGGATTTTCGCAGGCGACTACAGCAGGGGTTTGGCGCGCATCCGGGAACGTGTGGACATCATATTTATTGACGCACCGTATTTTCTGTGCGACTATGGGGCTGTCCTGAGGCGCATAGCCGACAGTGGGGTGGCTGCGGATGGCTGCATACTGGTGCTCGAACGCGACAAAAAAGAAGGAAGCTACGAACTTCCTCAAAATATGGCCTCGATAAAGACGAGAAAATATGGTAATACCGAGGTTGATTTTATAGAGGTGCGGGACAAGGACAGGAGCCGGACGTATGAGTTGTAATAAAATGCTGTATGCGGGAACCTTTGACCCGATCACAAACGGCCATTTGGACGTCATCAAAAGAGCGTCGTCGCTGAGCGATGAACTCGTGATCGGCGTACTGGAAAACAACGAAAAAACCCCTCTGTTTTCAGTGGAAGAGCGTATTGACATGATAGGGCAGATCACTTCGGGAATGGCAAATGTGAAGGTCATCTCATTCTCGGGGCTGCTTGCGCATTACGTGAACGAAAACGGAATAACTGCGGTAGTCAGGGGGCTGCGCGCCGCGATGGACTTTGACTACGAGATCAAGATGGCGCAGCTGAACGCCAGGCTCTACAAGGGCAATGTGGAGACGATATTCCTTATGACAGACCCCGCGAACTCCTTTATCAGTTCAAGCCTCATCAAAGAAGTCTTCCGCCTTGGGGGAGATATAAAGGGGTTTGTCCCCGATGTGGTGGCGGAGTTTATGGATATGAAGGGCAGAGTGTGAATTGTAACCGGCAATGCCGCCAAATGCCAGGGGATTTACTTAAAGTGTTTAATTGTCGGAGCATTAGATGAAAACTATGGTATAATTTTCGTTGCATTTACAAGGAGGGTAACATGAAAGTACTCGATTTGCTCGAAGAGATAATTGAAGTGTGCGATACGGCCTCAGGGGTCCCGCTTACGAACAAGATCATGGTGGACAAAGCTGAGCTGCTTGAAATCGTGGATGATATCCGGAAAGCCATGCCTGAGGAAATACAGCAGGCCCAGTTTATCAGGACCGAGAGGGATCGTATCCTGAACGAGGCGAAGGAAGAATATGACCGTATCATCAGGGACGCTGAGCAAAGGGCCGACATCCTTGTCGAGCAAAATGAAATAACGACAAGGGCCAAAGCCCACGCCAAAGAAGTCACGGAGCAGGTTGAGTCAAATGTAAAGCATCTGAAGCTCAGCACTTACGACTATGTGGATAAAGTGCTGTTCGACTTTCAAGGGAAAGTAGACCAGCTGCAGCACGCATATCTCGGGGAGATGTACACAAATATCCAAAACACTTTTGAAGAAATAGGCGAATCCCTTTCCGATAACCGGGATGAAATCAAAAAGCTGGCCTACAAACTTCAAGTGGATGAATGATAAAAAAGTTCTCGGAGTAATAGCTGAATACGATCCATTTCACAAGGGGCATGCTTACCATCTGAAGGCGGCAAAAGAGCTGTCGGGCGCGGATACTGTGGTTTGCGTGATGAGCGGGGCTTTCACCCAACGGGGCGAGCCTTCAATGATGGGGAAATACGAAAGGGCCGAAGCGGCAGTTCGAAGCGGGGTAGATCTCGCGGTGGAACTGCCTTTTGCGTTTGCGACGACTGGCGCGGAAAACTTCGCGAAGGGCGGAGTCCGGCTGCTTGCGGCGCTCGGGGTGGATGCTGTTTCATTTGGAAGTGAAAGCGGCAGCCTGAAACGCCTGGACGAGCTTGCGGAGGCCATTCTGTGTGAAGACGGCCAGTTCAAAGAGGTACTGACGAAAAGCCTCGGCGAAGGGTTTTCCTACGCAGTGTCGCTTCAGAGCGCTGTCAGGGCGACTCTCGGCGAAAAGGCCGCCGCTATCCTGAACAAACCGAACGACATCCTCGGCGTCGAATATCTGAAGGAAATCAAAAGGCTTCGCCTCGGCGGCAAGCTGCGGGTATATCCTGTCATAAGAAAGGGCGCGGGCCCCGACGAAGTGAAAGGGAAGGCTGCGGGCGCGGGCGCGATCAGGCGCATGATCCGCGAGGGGAACGTAGAGGATGTCCTGGACTATTTGCCTGCCGAGTCGGCAAAGCTTCTTCTTGCGGCCCGGAATGGGCTTCTCTTCCCCGAACCTCTGTTCAGGCACTACCTCGCCGCTCTTTCCGCAATTGACGAGGAAAAGCTTTCATGCATATTCGGCATGGACGAAGGGCTGGAATACCGCCTCAGCAATACGGCGCAGAGAGAAGATGCCACCGGATATGCAGAGTACCTCAACCTGCTGAAAACCAGAAGGTACAGCATTGCGAGATTGAAGCGCCTGCTCCTTCATACCGTTCTCTGTGTGCGCAAAGGAGATGTCGGGCTTGCCCTTGGCGAGGCTATGTGCTCCAAGATTTTGGCGTTCAATGAAAAAGGGAGGAAGCTTCTGTTTGGCCTTGAAAAGCAGGACAGGCCACTCGCCTGGGCTGACGAATCCCTGCCTGCACCCATGTTTATGAGCAATTCCAAAGACTTTGTGGCGTCGCTTGCTGCCTCTCCCCGTCAGATCGGGCTCCAAATAAAGGGGGACAAACTCGCACACCTGCTCCGAAATGATTCCCTTGCGGGCTTTATTCATAACCCGCCGCCCTTGTCTTTGCCGTGAGGCTCTGGTAAAATTCACACTCGGGCGCGATGCCGCCCGCAATACATATTATGGAGGGGTAGCGAAGTGGTCATAACGCGGCGCACTCGAAATGCGTTTGGGGGAAACCCCACGTGGGTTCGAATCCCACCCCTTCCGCCATTTGAGTTTGAAAAGAATAAAAATTTTGAATTGCTTTTCGCCAAGGATCCGTAAAAGGGATTCGAACCCGAGAGGGCTTGGAGGTCCGGTGGACCTCCAAGGGCAAGCCCGCCGACAACAAGCCAAATAGATGCAATAAGACACTGATATTGAGAGTTTGGGTAATCGCGGGCGCAGCCATAAGCGGCAGCGCCGAATCCCACCCCTTCCGCCATTTGAGTTTGAAATTGAGGTGTTCGCTAAAATATAAAAGTCAGGGTAATGATACGATTATTCATAAGGACAATAAAGAAGAAAGCCGCTCCCCAGCGGCTTCTTTCATGGTTAGTGCTGTTTCCGGCACTAGCGGTTTTTTTCCGTTCGGGCGAAAAAGTATGTCCCGATCATCAAGCATACTATGGTAAGCACGGCGATGACGGCGAAATTGACGACTGGGTTGAACATGACCAGGCTCTCGTATTCAGGGCTTCCCGCATACACCACCGACCGGACGAGGTCAAGGCAGTAGGTCATGGGCATGAGCCGGTTCAGCACAAGCAAGGCACCGCTGGAGTTGTTGATTGGGATGATCGCGCCGGACAGGAACATCTGCGGCATTGTGATGAACATCATGGCAAGGTTTGCGGTTCTCTTGCTCTTGATCAACCCGATGATAATCATTGCCAAAGCCCCTCCTGACAGGCACATCAAAGGTGAAAGCGCGAGGATAAGAAGCAGCTTTCCGACTGGCAGCGTGATGCCCATGACCAGCCCGACGATAAGCGTTCCCACCATACCCATGACGGCGGCAAACCCTGCGCCGAGGATCTTGCCCGTAACGAGGGAATACCGGGAAACAGGGGATACCAGCATTTCCTGGTTGAAGTCGATATCGTGGTCGTCCACCAGGGAGGACATACCCATCGTCGTGATCATAAAGAGCATGTTCACGAGCATCCCTACAAGCATGAATTCGCCGAATTCGAATCCGAGCCCGCCTGCCATGTTTTGCATGAGGTTGCCGCCGATCATACCCATCATCATGAGGGGCATGGCAAGGCTCATGATGACCGTGCCTGGGGACTTGAAAAATACCGTGATCTCCCGTGCCATGACGGTGACGACCGTGTTTAGTTCACGGAACAGGCGCGAGTTTTTGCGCGTCAATGTGATTTCGTTCATGCCGCTTCCCTCCCTGTCGTATTCAAAAATTCAACATACGCGTCTTCAAGTGTCGGCTCGTGTATGCGCAGCACCGTCAGCTTTGTCCGAAGCCGCGCTATCACTGACTGCGCTGATCCCTGATAAGGGACGACGACGTGCTGCCCATTTACTGTGAACGGAAGTCCAAGTGCAGATAGTTCACGGGCCAGTGCCGTTTTGTCCTCTGAGTCCAGAATCAATTCCTGCCGCAGCAAGCTCTTTTTCATTTCCTCAGGAGAAGAGCAGGCGGCTATCTTGCCGTGGTTGATAAGGCACACTTTATCCACGCCTTCTGCTTCGTCAATGTAGTGGGTGGTGAGGAAAACGGTGGTGCCGTACTGGTCGCGGACCTTGTTTATGTACTCCCACAGCGAGCGGCGGCTTACCGCGTCCAAACCCTGCGTTGGCTCGTCGAGGAAGAGCACATCGGGGGTGTGGGCCAGGCTTCGGATGATTTCCAGTTTGCGCTGCATCCCGCCCGACAATTTCTTGATGGGCCTGAACAACGCATCCTGTATACCTACGATCTCGGCAAGCTCCAGTACCCTCTTGCGGTATGCGGCGGGCATGAGCCCGAATGTAGGGCGGTAGCCGTACATTCCATACAGACAGGCGTGAAAGCGTATATTTTCCTCCGCTGTAAGCTGCGGGTCGAGACTGGGGTTCTGAAAGATGACGCCGATCTTTTCCCGTACATGCCGTGCGTCTTTTTCCACATCATACCCCGCGATCCTGACTTCTCCTGAAGTCTTTGAAAGCGTTGTGATGAGAATGGAAATAGTCGTAGTCTTGCCCGCTCCGTTTGGGCCGAGGAAGGCGAAGAATTCGCCGTCGCCCACCGAAAAACTCACATCGGCCACCGATGGGGCTTTCGCCCTTTTGTATCTTTTTACTAAGTTGTTGACCTCTATCATGCTCATTCAGATACCTTCTTTCTCCTTATATCCACTATATCAGTCGTCATAATAATACTTGACAGGAACATTTTAACTGTACCATTTAAACGGAATATAAACGGTACCGTCTGGATAAACATAAACGGTACCGTTAGATAT
Organism: Eubacteriales Family XIII. Incertae Sedis bacterium; assembly: GCA_031266515.1. Lineage (GTDB taxonomy): Bacteria > Bacillota > Clostridia > Peptostreptococcales > Anaerovoracaceae > JAISAW01. The sequence continues at coordinate 10,950 of JAISAW010000104.1, read as the reverse complement.
GTCAAGAAGTTTTAACAGGTGCATGTAAATAATTTGCCAGGGCAGAATTGACGGAGGGGCAATGGTACCATCGGCATGATCCCGGATCCGGTTAGGGAAACATCAAAGTGATAAGGCCTTCATACGGTGCGGCGCCGATATGCTACGATGAGCTGCTCGGGAAAAAGAGCAAACGGGGCTATCGCTTCGGGGAACCCATCCTCGTGACGGAAATTCGTAAAAAGCGCGGATGCGCCCGCAGGAAAATTCGTATATAATTAAACACAAAAAGCGGCAAGGCGGCTACTGGCTGGCCGGATAGCCGGCAACCATTTTGAAAAAAAGCCTCGGGCAGCCGCAGTCTGTGCCGCCGCGTGGCTTTGGAATGGAGGAATAAGGACTTGTGGAAAATCGCATGTTATTGTTTGACAAGTCCTAAATGTATTTGAGCGAAGGGCAGTCAGCGCGATTCTGCCAGCTCAAAGCAGGGTCGCATTTAGTATGGCAATCGACCGGCCTCCTCTCCCTGTCGGCGGCTCTTATTCTTACAGGCACTTTTTCAATAAATGTGCTATAATGTGATAGACATAAAACAGAAAATTTGGACGAGTTGGCCATTCGATCGGAGTAAAACAGAATATGGATCTTAAAGACAAATCATTGCTTATCACCGGCGGGAGCGGCTCTTTTGGACACGCATACGCTGAGCATCTGCTAAACAATACGGATGTTGGGAAGATAGTTATTTTCTCCCGTGATGAATACAAACAGTTTCGAATGAAAGAAAAATTTGCGGCACATGACCACAGGATGAGGTATTTCATAGGTGACGTGCGGGATGCCGAACGCCTGTCGAGGTCCCTTTACGGCATTGACTACGTGGTGCATGCGGCTGCCATGAAACAAGTGCCTGCCTGCGAGTACAACCCCATAGAGGCTGTCAAGACAAATATCCACGGAGCGGAAAACGTCATAAACGCGGCTTTCGAAAACAGTAGCGTCGAAACGGTGATAGCGCTGTCGACGGACAAGGCTGTCAACCCCATAAACCTCTATGGCGGGACGAAGCTGGTATCCGACAAACTCTTTGCCGCGGCAAACAACCATGCCGGAGGCCGTAAGACAAAATTCGCCCTTGTGAGATATGGAAACGTAGCGGGAAGCCGGGGATCGGTCATCCCGTTTTTCAGGGCGAAGATAAACGGCGGCGGGCAAAAGCTGCCGCTCACAGACGAGGAAATGACGAGGTTTTGGATGACCCTCGACAAAGCCGTGGCGCTTGTAAACAAAGCTTTCGACCTGGCGCAGGGCGGCGAGACATTCGTGTACAAGAACCCTTCCTTCTATGTGGCCGACCTGATCAAGGCGATGAACCCCGACGACGGCTATGACGTCATAGGCGTCAGGGAAGGCGAAAAAATCCATGAGTGCATGATCACCCATTCCGACTCGATGAGCACCTGGGAGTACGACGACTACTATGTCATCTACCCGATCTACTCATGGTGGGGTGAAGAGAGATTGATACCCGGCGGCAGGAAAGTCGAACCCGGCTGGGCGTACACCTCGGACAAAAACGATTGGTGGCTCGGGCTGGAAGAACTGATAACGTTGTTGCCGGAGGTGAAGTGAATTGGACTACATCCCATACGGGACACAGGTGATAGAAGAGGACGATATCGCGGCCGTAGCCGAAGTGCTGCGCAGCGGGTATCTTACGACGGGCCCGAAGGTCGCCGAATTTGAAGAAGCGTTTGCCGCTTCTGCGGGGGCGAAGTATGCAGTAGCCGTGTCAAACGGCACTGCAGCCTTGCACCTTGCGATGCTTGCGGCGGGGGTCGGAGAGGGCGACGAGGCGCTCGTATCGCCCCTTACCTTTGCGGCGAGTTCAAACTGTGCGCTTTACGTCGGAGCGAAGCCGGTCTTTGTCGATATAGACAGCGATACGTTGCTGACCGATATGGAGAGCCTCAGAAGCAGGGTCACGGAAAACACCAGAGCCATCGTAGCCGTGAACTACGGCGGCGAAGTCTGCGACCTTGATACGCTTGCGGAGATAGCAGGCGAACGCGGCCTCACTTTGATACAGGACTGCGCACACAGCCTTGGCAGCAAATATAAAGGGAAGCTTTCCGGGATGTACAGCGGCATGCAGACCTGGTCCCTGCACCCCGTCAAGACCATCACCACCGGTGAAGGCGGGGTCGTCACGACAAACGACGAAGCCCTGGCTGGCAAACTCAGGCTCCTCCGGACGCACGGCATTACGAGAGACGAGAGCCTTTTCGAGGACGCGAACGAAGGGGGCTGGTACTACGAGATGCAGTCTCTCGGCTACAATTACAGGATGACGGATATCCAGTGCGCACTCGGCCTGTCGCAGCTGAAAAAGCTGGAGAGGTTCGCGGCAAGGCGCGCCGAGATAGTCGCCCGCTATGACCGGGAGTTCGAAGGCCTGCCATTGCGCACACAATTATCCCCGTCGTGGTCCGAACCCGTCAGGCATCTCTACACTATCCGTCTTGACGACAAGAGCCGGCGCAGGGAAGTGTTTGACGCCTTGAAGGCGAAAGGCATTGGGGTGAATGTGCACTACAAACCCGTGTACCTGATGCCGTATTACCGAAACCTCGGCTATGCCGCAGGCCTTTGCCCGAATGCTGAGGACGCCTATGAAAGGATGGTCACTCTGCCGCTTCATGCGGGGATGGCCGATGAGCAGGTGGAGTACGTGGCGGGGGCTGTCAGGGATCTGGTAGAGTGAAGGCCGCCGTCAGGACAGATATATCTACAACCATCGGTACGGGGCATTTGGCGCGGATGAGCGTCCTCGCTTCGGCACTCAGAAACAGAGGCTGCGAAGTCCATATTTTCACGGGTGCCGACGAACCGATAGACTATGGCGGCTACGCCATCGTGGTCCTTGATTCCTACGAGCTTTCCGATTCATATATCTCTTCGCTCAGAAGGCGGAACCCTGGCAGCCTGCTCGTCTGCTACGACGACAACGCTTACTACGAATACGACTGTGATGTGGTTTTGAACGCAAACTTCCATGCGTCCGAACTTGAGTTCAGGACCAGAGGCAAACCGCCTGTCCTGCTCCTTGGCGGGCACTACGCCCTTCTCCGCGATGAATTCCGTGACGCCTCTCCAATAGCCATCAAACCGGAGGCCCGGCGGATATTTGTTTGCTTCGGAGGCTCCGACGCGCGGGGGTTTACCCCGAAGGCGGTGGAAGCCCTGAGGGGATTTGGCGGCGTGGCGCTTGAGGTGGTCCTCGGCGCTTATACCGACGAACGGGTCGATGAAGAGGTTTTGGGCATGGGCTCAGAGCTGGTCAGGGTGACAAAAGCCCCGGAAAGGATATCTGATATAATGTCGAAATGTGATATGGCGGTTGCCGCAGGAGGAGTGATGGTGTATGAACTCGCTGCGCTCGGGCTCCCCACCGTGACCGTGACACAGGCCGAAAACCAGCGCCTCTCCGCGAGTTATCTTGAGAGAAAAGGGCTGATGCGAAACGCCGGGGATTGGAGCGGCTTCGACCCGGAAAGGCTGAAGGCGGAAGTGTCGGCGCTCATGGGAGACGCGAATCTTCGAAAGGAGGCGTCGTCAAGGCTTCTCAGCGCTGTTGACAAAAATGGCGCAGTGAATGCCGCATCGGCGATTTTGAAGATATACGAAGACAGGCACCAGGGAACGGAAGAGAGCCTGTGCGCGGCGGATTACAAAATATGATCACAGCTGACAAAAGCAGAGGAAATGTGCGATGAAACTGATGGAAAAGATCAAAAACGGCGTCTATATGATCGCAGAGATGTCAGCAAACCACGCAGGCAGCCTTGACACTGCCCTTGAGATAGTGCGGGCGGCAAAGGAAGCAGGCGCGGACTGCCTGAAAATACAGACGTATACAGCGGACTCGATGACCCTTGACTGCGACAACGAATATTTCCGTATCGAAGGGGGGCTGTGGGACGGATACAAGCTCTACGATCTGTACAAAGAAGCCTCGACGCCTTATGGATGGCAGAAGCTCATAAAGGAAGAATGCGGCCGCCTCGGCATGGATTTCCTGTCGACGCCTTTTGACGCACACGCGGTGGATTTCCTCGAAGGGATCGGCGTGGAAGCCTATAAAATAGCTTCGTTTGAACTCACGCATATCCCGCTGATAAAGTACGCAGCGGGCAAAGGCAAGCCCATGATAGTCTCGTGCGGCATGGGCTCTGCGGAGGAGATCGGGGCAGCGGTGGACGCCATGGCCGCGGCGGGGCTCCCGAAGGAAAAAATCGTGCTGCTGAAATGCACGAGCGAATACCCGGCGGTTTTTGAAGATATGAACCTGTCGGTGATACCGGATATGGCAAAGCGTTTCGGGACTGTTGTGGGGCTGTCCGACCATTCGATGGGCCATCTGGCACCTGTCGTGGCGGTGGCGCTTGGGGCGAGGGTGATCGAAAAGCATTTCACAGTTTCCAGGGATATCAAAAATCCGGACAGCGAGTTTTCGATGGAGCCCTCTGAGTTCGCGGAGATGGTGGGCGCTGTGAAGACCGCCTGCGAAGTTCTCGGAAATGGCGGGTACGGGCTGACTGAAAAGGAAAAAGAAAGCCTGAAATTCCGGCGCAGCATATTTGCCGCAGCGGATATCGGCAAATCCGAAGAGTTCACACAGGGAAACATCAAAGTGATAAGGCCTTCATACGGTGCGGCGCCGATATGCTACGACGAGCTGCTCGGGAAAGAGAGCAAACGAGGCTATCGCTTCGGGGAACCCATCCTCGTGGATGAGGTAAAGTGAAAAAGGAGAATTATGGCGGAGAGCTACATGACGCGCGAAGAACTGCTGCAGGCCGGTTTCAAAAGCCTCGGCGAAAATGTGCTTTTGAGCAAAAAGACGAGCATATACGGCGCGGGAAACATGGAGATCGGCAGCAATGTCAGGATTGACGACTTCGTGTTTATGAGCGGCAAAGTATCGATAGGGAACTATGTGCACCTGTCGAACGGGGTCAGGCTTCACGGGAGCACCGAAGGCATATATTTGGATGACTTCGTGACTTTCGCCCCCGGGGTCACGGTCCACGCGGATTCAGACGACTATTCCGGGAATTCGCTTACAAACCCCATGACACCGGAGAGGTTCAAGGCCATCCACTACTCGACTGTCCGTATAGGGCGGCACGTCATCATCGGTACAGGGTCGGTAGTGCTGCCCGGAGTGACAATAGCCGAGGGCTGCAGCGTCGGCGCTCTCAGCCTCGTCAAAAAGAGCACTGAACCTTGGACGATAAACGCAGGGGTCCCGTCGCGCGTGACAGGCGCGAGAAGCAAAAAACTGTTGGAATATGAAAAGCAATTTCTGGAAGGAGAATGTTTATGAAAGGTATAGTTCTTGCCGGAGGGAAGGGTACTCGCCTTTATCCTGTAACGAAGGCGGTCAGCAAACAGCTCCTGCCGGTATTTGACAAGCCTCTGATCTATTATCCGCTCAGTGTCCTCATGCTCGCGGGGGTACGTGAGATCCTCATCATATCCACTCCCGAGGACATGGGGTGCTATGAGAAACTGCTGGGCGACGGGTCGCAGCTCGGGGTCAGTTTTTTCTACAAGGTGCAGGACACCCCGCGCGGGCTCGCGGACGCATTTATCCTGGGGGAGGATTTCATTGGGAATGACCGCGTCTGCCTTGTGCTTGGCGACAATGTCTTTTACGGACAGTCTCTCACATCCGTGCTGAGAAAAGCGGCCGACAGAGAAGAGGGGGCTACGGTATTCGGCTATCCGGTGAGGGACGCGAGGTCGTTCGGCGTCGTAGAGTTTGACGCGGACAACAACGTCATTTCAATTGAAGAGAAGCCCGCAAAGCCGAAGTCGAAGTACGCCGTCCCTGGCCTGTACTTTTATGACAACAACGTGATAGAGATCGCGAAGCACGTCGTCCCGTCAGGCCGCGGGGAAATTGAGATCACAAGCGTGAACAACGCCTACCTCGCCGCAGGAAAGCTCAAGGTCGAACTGCTCGGCCGCGGTATGGCGTGGCTTGACACCGGCAGCCCGAAAGGGCTGCTGAAAGCGGCGGAGTTTGTGGAAGCCGTACAGGCCAGGCAGGGGTTTTACATCGCCTGCCTCGAAGAGATAGCGTGGAACCGTGGATTCATCGGCTCCGCACAGCTTGAGAAGATAGGCAACGAGCTCGGAGTGACGGAGTACGGGCAGTATCTCCTTTCGCTGCTCGATGAATGACCCCTTCTGTATACCGCCGTTTTATGCTACTATGGAACTGTTAGAAAATAACATGAATAGGCTGCGCAGGATTTTTTTCGCCAGGCAAGGCGGTGGGTTCCATTGATACCGCTGCGAGCGAAGAGAGTCTCATCCTAAGCAGGATGTATCAACGGGTTCCGACAACGAAGCCCGACGGAAAAAAGAATCGCGGACTCTGTGGTGCGAACGCAGGATAAGTGCGCTTTTATAAGAGATGGGGAGGTTGTTGTAGTGCGTAAAGTGAAGCTATTGTTGGCCATAATACTGGCCGTTTCTACGGCGGCTATGGGCGTTGCTGCTGCTTTCGCGGGTGAAACGAAAGCGCTTACGGGCGTAGAAACACCCTCGGGGCAAGGTGCCGCAGAGGGCGCAGATATGCCGGGCTCCTTAGACCAGCCGCAGGGAAATGAGAACCCGGGCGGCGACGCGCGGCCCACGGAAGATGGAGACCCCGAAGCCGAAGGCCATGAAGCGGACAAAACTGCCGCAAGCGGAGATTCGCCCACGCAAAGCGAAACCCTTGCCGCACTTACAGCTGAAGAGATAAAAGCGCTCGAAGAGAAAGGCGCAGTGGATCCAGGCGAAATAATAGTCGTCATGAAGAAGGGCGTCAACGAGCAGAAAGTGATAGAGAAAGCCTCGGAGGCGACCCCCGGAGATGACATCGCGGAGTCGTCAATACCGCTGACCTCAAGCGAAAAGGCCATAGTGATCGAGACGGAAAGCGACCTTGCTTCGGCGATCGAGGCCTATGAAAGCCATCCTGACGTGGAGTATGCCCAGCCGAACTACGTATACACGCTTCTCGAATCGGCGGATCCGGCGGCAATGGCAAACGACAGAGGCAATGCTTCAGTGGAGCCGTTTGCCGCACCAAACGACGATTACTATTCCCTCCAGTGGGCGCTTAAGCCGGGCGTGGTGTCAAGGGTAAGTGAGGCATGGGATTTTCTGGGCGTCCCGAAGCAGAAGGTGAGGGTGGCCGTCATCGATACGGGTATCGCCATGAACCATCCTGACCTTGGAAGCATTTCGAGCGGAGGCAATGTCAATTTCAGCCTCGGCTATGACGCATATCTCAAAAGCCAGGGCGAGTTCGCGGATGACAATAGCCACGGCACACATGTAGCGGGCATTATAGCGGCTACGTCAAACAATGGCCTGGGAGTCGCGGGTGTGTCATACAACCGGGCGGAGATCGTGCCGATAAGGGTATTTTACGACGACCCGAAGGAAGGGCTGTCGTCTTCCACTACGATTCTATTGGAAGCTCTCAACTATGCGAGCGGCAAAGGCTGCAGGGTCGCAAACATGAGCCTCGGCGGATACGGCGACTACGACCCGGCGTTGCAGCAGGTGATAAACGAAGTGACGAAAAAAGGGATGCTCGTGATAGCTGCGGCGGGCAATGAGAATACCTCCGAATATACGACGCCCTCGGATATGGATAACGTGCTTTCGGTGGTCGCCACGGACTCGGCAAACAATGGGACGAGAAGATGGTACCAGTCTTCAGAGATGGGTTCGAATTTCGGGCAGATGAAGGATATCGCCGCCCCCGGAAGCGGTATATACAGCACAGCGCCCACTGCGACGTATCAATCAAAGACCGGCACGTCCATGTCAGCGCCGTACGTAGCCGGCATCGCGGCGATGGTGTTCAGCGAAAACCCATCCCTGTCTCCGGCGCAGTTGTCTGAAATACTGACCTTTACCGCCGTTGATGCGGGGGCGGCAGGCAGGGACGACTATTACGGCAATGGTGTGGTGGACGCAAAATCGGCTCTGATATTTGCCGGAGGTTTTCCGAAAACCAACGCTTCATTTGTCAGCAATGGAACGAACCCATTGAACGGGAAGATCACTGTCTCATCGCAGGATCTCGTTGATATCCCCGCTCTCTCGGGGCTTAAGGTAGCCGTCTGGGGCGCTGCGGGAGGGCAAAACGACCTGAAATGGTACAGCTCTTACAAATCCGGCGGGAGCTACACGCTGGATGTGCCCTTGTCGTCCCACGGCGAAAGCGGCGCATACAACATACACATTTACGGTAACAAAGCGGGCGGCGGGGAGTTGTTTATGAAGGCCCTCACAGTGAATGTGCAGGGTAGCTCCATGGCGGTTTCTGCGGCACTCAACTCTGCAAATACCGTGATAACGGCGCGTATAGAAAACGCCGTCGTACAGGGAAGCGCCATCAGGCAGGTGCGTTTCGCCATCTGGGGCGAGGCGGGCGGCCAAAACGACCTCGTATGGCGCACGGCGAACAGCCTGGGAGGCGGCTCGTACTCATTTAGCGAGGCCGTGTCAAACCACAGGGAAGCCGGGCGCTATCAAATACACGTCTATGCCGACCTCCAAAGCGGCGGAAGCGTATTCGTCGGCGCGGCCACAGTGACGGTTGCCGCATCGACAGCGACTATCGCGGCGTCTGCTGTCAACTCTCAGACAGGCACGTTCAAGCTGACAGCTTCGGATATCAGCTCGCCTTCGGGCATAAAAAGCATGCGGATCGCGGTGTGGAGCAGGCCTGACCAGAGCGACCTTTACTGGTATCCGGCCCAGGCGAGCGGCAGCAATTTCACCGTGGATGCAAATATTGCAAGGCACCGCTACAACTATGGCACATACTACGCCCATGCATACGCCACGGCAGGCAACGGCATCGACGCCTTTGCCGGCGCTACGGTAGTGAGCATCCAGGCACCGACGCCGTCCATAAGCGCACAGCTCACAAACGGCGAAAGGACTATAAGCATCAATGGCTCCGGGATCATCAGGGCACCGGGGGTCAGGCAGGTGCGATTTGCCGTCTGGGGCGAAGCCGGCGGGCAGAATGACCTTGTGTGGCGCACGGCAAACAGCGCTGGCAACGGGACGTACACATTTGGAGAGGCTGTATCAAGCCACCGGGAAAGCGGGCGTTACCAAATCCACACATATGCGGAGCTTACGAACGGGAGCAGCGTCTTTGTTGGCGCGGCTTCAGTGACTGTGAGCACACCGGGGATCGGTGCCGTTACGGTGTCTGACGTCAATTCACAGGCAGGGACCTTCAAACTGACGGCTTCGGATATCAGCGCCCCTTCGGGAGTAAGCAGTCTGCGGGTCGCGGTGTGGAGCAGGCCTGACCAAAGCGATATATATTGGTATCCGGCGCAGCTGGCAGGCAATACCTTTACAGTGAATGCAAATATCTCAAGACACCGTTACAACTACGGCACATACCACGCCCATGCGTACGCCACGGCAGGCAATGGCGTCGATGCCTTCGTTGGCGCTGCGACGGTGAACATACAGGCTCCGGCCGTAACCATCAACGCAGTTCTCACGAGCGACGAAAAAACCATAAATATCAAAGGTTCAGGGATCGTCAGGGCTCCGGGGGTCAGGCAGGTGCGCTTTGCCGTCTGGGGCGAGGCCGGCGGGCAGAACGACCTCGTATGGCGCACTGCAAACAGCTCGGGCGGCGGTTCTTATTCGCTGGGCGAGGCTGTGTCGGGCCACAGGGAAGCCGGGCGCTATCAGATCCATGCATATGCAGAGCTCACAAACGGAAGCACTGTCTTTGTCGGCGCCGCCACGGTGACTGTGGCTGCGCCAGAGGCGTCCGTCACTGTAAGCGCGGTGAACGGCGCTGCGGCAGGGCAGTACCGGGTCGTCATCACACCTGAGCCGTCGACAGTGCCATCAGGGGTCACAGGGATATCCGTGCCCACGTGGAGCAACGTGGACGGACAGGACGATATAGTGTGGTATACGGCAAAACGTATGCCGGGATCGGATTCGTATTACGTTGATTTAATGAAAGCGAATCATAAAAGAAATACAGGGATATATCACTCTCACGTATACTTATCTACAGGAAATGGGTACTATGGGTTTGTTGGCGCTGTGAGCTATCAGGTGAGCTGACCCTTGTTCCCGTGTCTTCGGTTTGTTATTACCTCGGCAACAAATAGCAGGAACAAAGTGCCGAGGGTTTCAGCTAATATGCGCGGCGGCGAAACCGCGCATACTCGGCAGTATGTAAGGATTTCGCCAACAAAGCAGATTGGCGGAAACCCCGGCGCGACTTCCTGCTATTTGTTGCCGGGGTAATAATGTTCCGCCAACGGATATAGCATAGCACCGGGGCGGTGGGGATTTTTTGCTGTGCAAAGCAGCAGCGTTGTATGGCGGGAAAAGACAGATGAGGCGAGCGGGGAATATGGATAAGAAAAACAGAAAAAACGGGACAAAGATAAAGGTCCTGAGCGTGTTGACGGCGTTTGCGTTGGTTCTGGGGGTATCTTCGTATTTTGACGGAGACATGCTCGGGGCAGCGAGTGAAAAAAATCCGTCTGCACAGACCGTTTCAGATGTTTCTTCCACGGATCCGAACGAGGCTTCCATCGAAGCCGACGATCCAAATGCATCATCAAGGGCGACGGATGAGGAAATCGCCTACTTTAAGAGCAAGGGTTTTGACGATGAGACTGCGGCGAATGCGGCCGCCGTCACGCAGAGCCTGAATGAATACGAATCCTCTTCGCCACCGGAAGCCGCGGAAACGCCTTCTTCGCACCTGCAGGCGTCAGCTACGGGCGAGCCAGTTACCGATGCGAAGGTGGCGGATGAATCTGTTGCTGCTTTGGACACTGTAGGCGAGCTTGAAGACGATGGGATAGAGCCGGGGGATCCCGGCCTTGTCAAAGT
>JAISAW010000097.1 GCA_031266515.1 Eubacteriales Family XIII. Incertae Sedis bacterium | reverse complement strand
GTGAAGACGCAGGAGTATGCCCGGCTGATGGGCGTCACTCCGGCCGCAGTGAAGGTCAGCAATGCGTCCAGGCGCTGGGGCAGCTGCTCGCGCAAAAAATCGCTGAACTTCGCCTGGCGGCTGATCATGGCGGACGATGATGCGATCGACTACGTCGTCGTCCATGAACTGGCGCATCTGACGGAAATGAACCACTCGCCCCGGTTCTGGGCGATCGTCGAAGGGATCTTCCCCGACTACCGCGAGCGCAAATCGAAACTGAAAGACCTGCAGGGGAAACTGAAAACCGAAGGCTGGTGCTAAAACCTGGGCTTGCCGCCGAAGACAAAATGCCGAGGCAATTATCCGTTGGTTGAAAAAGAATGGCTTGCCCTTTGAAGAGAATAGCAAAAACCTGAAATTTATTCCGCTAAAGCAAGCGGAATAAATATACGACGGCTTGACGTTGAACCTGAAACAAGATATACTAATCGCGAAGTTAGTAATCGTACAGTTAGTAACTCGGAGGTTAGCTTATGTTTGTCGGAAGAAACGCTGAACTTGACGCATTAGGCAAGGCTTATCGCGAAGACGGGTTTCAATTTCCCGTCATATCTGGCCGCCGCCGTGTGGGGAAAACCACGCTCATCAATGAATTTTGCAAAGGGAAAAAGGCTGTATACTTCGTGGCGGTGCAGTCAACATTGAAAGAGAACCTTGAGATTCTGTCGGATCAGATTCTCTCATCCATAGCTCCGGGTGCGCCGAAAAACCCCTTCGCATCATTTCGCGAAGCGATTGACTACGTGTTTCAAACGGCGAAGAGCGAACGCATAATCTTTGCCATTGACGAATATCCATATCTTGCCGAAAGTGACAGGTCGGTATCCTCCGTATTGCAGGCAGCAATAGATAAATACCACGCGGACAGCAATTTGTTCCTGATCCTCTGCGGCTCCAGTATGTCGTTTATGGAAGAGCAGGTGTTGGGCTATAAAAGCCCGCTGTACGGGCGCAGGACAGCCCAGTTTAAACTGCTGCCATTTGACTACCTTACGAGTTCTGAGATGATACAGGATTTTTCCAACGAAGAAAAGATCGTGCTGTACAGCATCACCGGCGGCATTCCGGAGTATCTTTCCCGTATCGGCCAGAACCTGTCCGTATATGAGAATGTACACAATTTGTTGTTCAATCCTGCCGGACGGCTGTTTGAGGAACCGCCCAATCTATTGAAACAGGAGTTGAAAATCCCTCATACATACAATGCCATCATTACGGCGATCGCGGACGGCCGCAGCAGGATGAACGAAATTGCAACGCGGGCAGGCGTCGAAACCAGCCAGTGCAGCAAGATGCTGAACACCCTGATCGGCCTTGGGCTTGTCAAAAAAGAAGTCCCTGTCACCGAAGAGCAAAACAGCAAAAAAACCATCTACCTTCTTGACGATCAGCTGTTTATCTTTTGGCATCGCTTCATTTTGCCGGAACTGAGCCGCATTGCTGCAGGGCTCGGCGATGTGGTCTGCACCGAGGTGTTTGAGGAACAGCTCTCCAGCCACGTCGGGCATGCATTTGAAAAATGCGCGATCCAGTATATGTGGAGGCTCTTAAAACAAAAACAGTCACCGGTTTCTTTCCGCAAAATCGGCCGCTGGTGGGGCAATAACCTCAAAGAACATTGCGAAGAAGAGATTGATTTTATAGGCTTCGCGAAGAGCGATGCGATTTTCGGCGAATGCAAGTGGCGGAACCAAGCCACAGGCGAGGACATTCTGGACGGCCTTATCCGAAAATCGGAAATCCTCCCTGCTTTCCGGCGCAAACATTACATACTCTTTTCGAAGAGCAGGTTTACGGCGTCCCTGCAAGCAAGGGCCGGGCGGCAAAGCGATGTGACGCTTGTAACTGCCGATGAGATGTTCTGATTTATTCCCCGAAGGCGGCATAGCGCCGCCCGTCTGCTTAAGTCTGCACCAAGCCCAAAATAATTGCGAAAGGCGAAGCGGCAACCCGGTTGCGAGGCTCCGCCCGATGTGCACCTGGCCCCGTTTGCCTTTTTGCCCCGGAGCTTTGCTTCGACTGGCAAAACGGACAGCGAAGCGAACGAAGTGAGCGGAAGAATGAGCGAAGCGAATGTTGCGAGCCTGGAGTTTACCGCTCAGAGGATTGACGTTCGCCCATCCTGACAAACTTCGCCTGTAATAATAGAGGGCGGTTCATAACCCAAAACCCAAAACTCCATACGAGCCCCCAATATTTTTTGAGACAAAGAGCACGGTTCATGCTAAAATAACTATCAATCGATCACGGGGATTGATTTGAAAGATGGTAGAGTCGGCATTGCAGCCGGGTATTCAGGGAACAGAACTTTGGACGACGATCCTTTACCGAGTAGATCGATATATCATAACAGCGGGAAATCCATACATACAGAGGGACGGGGGTTCGTTGCCCCGGGTCTTGGTTGTGCGCGCCGGGGCAGGCTTCGCGCCGCCTCTTTGGTGAGGCAGCCATCTGCCCGGGCCATAAGCCAGGGACAGAGCCTCCTGTTTTTCGCGCGCCAGGAAAGCTTTTCACGCAAAGGAGTAAATGAAAAATGAGCACTGTTGATATCATCGTCAACATAGCCGCTGTGGCCTTCTTCGTGCTGATGAACGCCTTTTTCGTAGTGGCCGAGTTTTCATCTGTCAGAGTGCGGAAGTCCCAGGTGGACATGATGCCCGAGGGCTTTGCGAAAAAGCACGTCAAGCTTGTCACGGACCACTTGAACGACTACCTCTCGGGCTGCCAGCTTGGCATCACCATCGCTTCGCTGGCGCTCGGCTGGCTCGGCGAACCCACAGTCTCCGCCATGATCAGGCCGCTGCTCTCGAAGTTCGGGCTGGGCGAGAGCGCCATCCACGGGATATCAATAGCCACAGGCTTCATCATCATCACCGCCATCCACGTGGTCATCGGCGAGCTGGTCCCCAAGTCGATGGCAATCCTCAATGCGGAAAAATGGGTGCGCCGGTCGGCTGCGCCGCTGAACTTCTTCTACAAGGTCACCTATCCCATCATGTGGGTGTTCAACTCCATCACGAACGCCATCATCAAGCTCACCGGCCACTCGGCCGCCGATGAGGAAATCTACTACAGCGAAGAAGAGATGAAGATGCTGATCGAAGAGAGCGGCAAACAGGGGCTCATCAATCCTGAGAAGTTTGAATACCTGGACAATATTTTTGACATGGAGGAGACCGACGCCAAGAATATCATGACCCCGCGAACCGACATGGTCTGCCTCTACGCCGAGGACAGCATGGAAGAGCATTTGAAGACCGTACTCGAAACCAGCTTCACGCGCTACCCCGTATGCAAGGAGGAAAAGGACAATATCATCGGCTTCATCCACATCAAGGATCTCGCGGCCCTGCGCCTGAGAGACCCTGACGAGGAAGATATCACAAAGATAGTCCGCGAAATATCTGTGGTGCACGAGAGCATTTCCATCGTAAAGCTCATCAACGTATTTCGCGACGAAAAGACGAAGATCGTCATCGTCGTGGACGAGCATGGCGGTGCCAGCGGCATCACGACGCTCACTGATGTGTTCGACGAGATCGTGGGGGAGATAGAGGACGAGTACGACCACGGCGAGGACACTGAAAAATGGGTCTCCGTCGGGGAGAACAAATACCTCGTGGACGCTTCGATGGATATCGACGAACTCAAAGAGAAGTTTGGCATCAAGCTGCCGGATGAGTTCGAATCCGATACCATAGGAGGCTTCGTGCTTGAGCTCTTCGGCGAATTTCCCGAGGAAGGCGAAAGCGTGAGCTACGAGAACCTCACTTTCAGGATCAAGGAGCTCGAAAATTTCCGCATTATCGCGCTTGAGATAGAGCTGACCCCGGGTGAAACCGGTGAAAGCGCGGAAACCGGCGCGGAGGACAGGGCAAAAACGGACGACATACAGTAAGAAAAGATTCCAGGACAAAATATCAGGGACGATTCACGCATGAGCGCGCGAAAAATTTGATGTATAATACAATACATGGCTGACAGGAAAAAAAGCGGGAGCGTCCAAACTATCGAAGAGGCGGCGGATAGCCAGGCGGCTATTTTTGCCGAGCTTGAGGCTGTCCTGGAAGAAACTCCGGGTGTCAGCGAAAGCGAGTACAAAGGCGGAGGCATTGGCCTGCTCGCGAGGGAAAAGGCCCAGCGTGGGATACGCCTTTCCGGAGAAGAAAAAGACAGCTGCGATGTAGACCTGTACCTGACGGCGGAATACGGCACGACGATAACGGAGACCGCATGGGATCTTCAAAAAACTGTGACGGAACGCCTCGGGAAAGAATTTGGCGTCAATGTCGGCAGCGTGAATATCCACATCCAGGGCGTGACGTTTTGAGGCGGGCGCCGCAGATAAGATGAACCGGGATGAGCGTGGCAAATCAGCAGTTGAAGGCGGGGATAGATACAAACCAATGTGGGCGCCGCAGACGGGACGCGCAGGGCAGACAAGCAATTGAAGGCGGAGTACAGATATAGATGAAAGAAGTGCGGATAAACAGGGCGGCTTCCCGCGAGCTGCTAATGAGGGTGATCTTTGCGGGCGGGGATCTCAACAGCGGGAATTTCCCGGACTTTGACGCGGCGGATCCCAAGCACCGGCTTTTTCCAAAAAATGGCAAGACGTCCCCTGACATGGACTACATCGAGGAAGTGCTGCGTATCCTGAAGGAACACGGCGAAAAAATCGACGCTGTCATAGACGGCGCGAGCGATAAATGGTCGATCTCCCGCATGGGCAAGCCGGACCTCAGCGTACTGAGGCTTGCAGCCGCGGAAATACTCTACATTGACGGGATAAGCGACGCGGTAGCCATCAGCGAAGCGGTGTATCTCGCGGAAAAGTACGGAACAGGAAATTCAAAAAGTTTTGTCAACGGGGTCCTTGGAAAGATATCAAGGGACAACAAGGCCGTGAAATGAGCGGAGCCGTCACCGTAACCCAGCTGAACGCGTATATAGCGCGGGTCATAAAGGCGGAAGCCCTTCTGGCCCAAATCAAAGTCACCGGCGAGATTTCAAATATTACGAAACACAGGTCCGGGCACGTGTTTTTCACGCTAAAGGACGCTTCAAGCGCCGTCCGTTGCTTCCTGCCGTCTGCGATAGCGGCGAAAATCACTGACAGGCTGGCAGACGGGGAGGAAATAATAGCCGAAGGGTATGTGCAGGTATACGAAAAGGGCGGCTCATATTCCCTGAATATAAGGCAGGTCACGAGATCGGGGGAAGGCGATCTCGCACGCAATTTTGAAAAACTTAAACAAAAATTGTTGGAAAAGGGGTATTTCGATCCATCAGCAAAAAAACCTCTGCCGGCGTTTCCTGAAAACATAGCGATAGTCACCTCTCCGACAGGCGCTGCGATAGAGGATATGCTCTCCATCATCAAAAGCAAAAATTCGGTCGTGAATGTCAGGCTCTTCCCTTCGCTCGTGCAGGGGGAAGATGCCGCGCGGATGCTGGCAGGCTGCGTTTCATATATTAACCGGTCGTTTGCAGGCACAGACCTCATCATCATAGGAAGGGGAGGGGGCAGCGCGGAGGACTTGATGGCGTTCAACGAAGAGGTGCTTGCGGACGCCATCTACGCATCTGAGATCCCCGTCATCTCCGCGGTAGGGCATGAGACGGATTTCTCCATTTCAGACTTTACTGCCGACGCAAGGGCCGAGACGCCCACGGCTGCGGCCCACATGGCGGTGCCCGATGTATTCAAGCTGATGCTGTCGATCGACACGATCATCTCAGATATGCAGAATTCGGTTTTTTTCGCCTTGTCAAACGCGAGAAAATCCCTGCCCGACGAAAGGCTGCTGCTTGCTCGGCTGAAGACAAAGCTTCAGCTTGCTGAAATGAAGGTAGGGCTGACGGACTTCTCTTCGCTCAGAAATTCGCTTGCCGCGAGGCTCTGCGCACAGAGGTCCGGGGCGGGCCATTTGGCTGAGGCCATGCGAAAAGAAGTGGCGCGGGTGGTCGAGCGCTGTGAATTTGCCGCCGCGATGCAGGAAACCGCGCTGACGACGCTAAACCCTCTCGCCGTCCTGAGTCGCGGATATAGTATAATACAAGACGAAAACGGCCGCGTGGTATCCAGTGCAAGCGCCCTGGCCCCCGGGGACAACGTAAACGCCAGGTTCAAGGACGGGACGGCCGCTATGGAAGTGAAAGGCAGAAACGAGGTCAAAAATGTCAACGAATAATAAAAGTATTTCCGTTCCGGATGATATAAAATTTGAAGCTGCCCTTAAACGGCTTGAGACTCTCGCCGCAAAGCTTGAGGATGAAAACGTGCCTCTCGATGAGGCGATAGGCCTTTACGAAGAAGGCATAGCGTATTTCAAGCGCTGCAAAGAGATACTTGAAGACGCCGGAAGGAGGATCACCATCATCGAAGAAGGCGTCGAAAAAGAACTGTGACAGGCGGAGGCAAAAGTGAAAAGCATACCAAATTTTGAAAGACTGCAGACCATAGTCGAAGAAAACCTTATCGGCCTTTTGCCGGATATCGACAGGGGTTCATCGACGCTCTACGACGCGATGAAGTATACGCTTGAAGCGGGGGGCAAACGCATCAGGCCTGTGCTGCTCCTGCTGTCGTGCGAGTTTGCGGGAGGGAAGGTGGCGGACGCGATCCCATATGCCTGCGCTGTCGAGTTCATTCACAGCTATTCGCTGATACATGACGACCTGCCGGCGATGGACGACGACGACCTGCGCAGAGGCAAGCCCACGAATCACAAGGTTTTCGGCGAAGCCGTGGCAATCCTCGCAGGTGACGGCCTGCTGAACTCTGCGTGCGAGCTTATGCTCAGGGACATGATGATGAATTTCGACAAGCCGAAGACCCTGAACCCGCGCATACGGGCAGCCTGTGCGATAATGCGCAACGCCGGCTGCAAGGGGATGATTGCCGGGCAGGTGGCAGATATCGAAAATATCAAAAAATCGGTCTCGCCGGACATGGTGGATTATATCCATCTGAACAAAACCGCTGCGATGATAAAAGCTTCGATCGTCGCGGGTGCGTACCTCGGAGGCGCTGACACGGATACCATAAACAACCTCCGCGACTACGGCGAGAGCATCGGGCTGGTGTTTCAGATCACTGACGATATCCTCGACATGACCAGCACTGCGGAGCAGCTGGGGAAAACCCCGGGGAAGGACATACGGGACAGCAAGATCACCTATCCGGCAGTCTACGGCATGGAGCACTCCCTGGGCCGCGTGGAAGAGCTTACGGAAAGGGCTATCTTTTCGGTGCTGAAATGCAAAGCCGACCCAAACAAGATCGATGTCTTTATAAACTTCGCGAGAGAGATTGCAGCAAGGAGCGCCTGATGGTCTATTTCGATTTGAACAATGAAGATTACCGCACAAAGATCAAGCAGCTGGGCGACAACGACCTGCAGTTGCTTTCCTACGATATAAGGGACTTTCTGCTCACCAAGGTGTCAAAGACGGGCGGGCATCTCGCATCGAACCTCGGCATAGTCGACATCACCCTCGCCGTCCACAAGGTCTTTGACGTGGACAGGGACCGCATAGTCTGGGACGTGGGGCATCAGATATATACACACAAGATACTCACGGGCAGGGCCGGCGGCTTTGACAAACTGCGCAAATATGAAGGGCTCAGCGGTTTTCCAAAAACGAGCGAGGACGCTTCGGACGTGCACAACAGCGGCCACAGCAGCACATCGGTATCGATAGCGATGGGGCTTGCCGAGTCAAGGGACTTGCTCGGCGAAGACCACCATGTGGTGGCAGTGATCGGGGACGGGGCGCTTACCGGCGGGATTGCATATGAAGCCCTGACAAACGCAGGCGTACGAAATACAAAGCTCATAGTCATCCTGAACGACAACGGCATGTCGATCGCAAAAAACACCGGCAGCATGGCCGTGCACCTGAACAAGCTACGCGCTTCAAAAAAATACCAGATCGCGAAAAAGACCATAAGGGCGGGCCTTGAGCGCATACCGAAAGTGGGCGGCAACGTCTATTCAAAATCGGCGCGCATCAAGGAAATAATGCGCTACGCCATGGTACAGGGATCTCTGTTCGAAGACCTGGGGTTCAGCTATTTCGGGCCGATCGACGGCCACGATATAGTGGAACTGACCGAATTCCTGGAAGCGGCGAAGTACATTGACGGGCCCGTCCTCATACATGCGATCACGAAAAAGGGCAAAGGGTACAGAAATGCCGAGACAAACCCGGACAGGTTTCACGGCATAGGGCCGTTTGAGCTTGAAACAGGCGTACCGATTGCGGGGAATACTGCAAGCTACACAAGCATCGCAGGCGAGACCCTCGCACGGCTGCCAGACGAGGGCAACAAAATAGTGGCGATAAGCGCCGCGATGTCATTGCAGGTCGGGCTTGAACCCTTCATCAAAGGCCACCCTGACAGGGTATTCGATGTAGGGATAGCCGAAGGGCACGCCGTGACTTTTGCTGCGGGGCTTGCACTGGGCGGCATGAAGCCCTTTGTCTTCATCTATTCGACTTTCCTGCAAAGGGCTTTTGACCACATGATGCTTGACGTGTGCTATCAGAAATTGCCGGTGGTGTTCATGGTGGACCGCGCAGGAAACGTGGGCGAGGACGGGGAAACCCATCACGGGATATTCGACCTGTCATACCTCGGTGCCATCCCCGGCCTTACCGTCGCGGCGCCGAAGGACGGCGAAGAACTCGTGAAGCTCATCAGGTACGCAGCGGACAAAGACGGGCCGATGGCCATAAGATACCCGAGGGCCGCAGCAGTGTATCCGGACATGGAGAGCGCTATGGCGGCCGACGCAGGGCAGCTCGCACTCTCGGAGATACTCCGCGAAGGGACGGATGTGGAAATAAGGGCGGTCGGGAGGATGGTTTCGACGGCGCTTGAAGCCGCTGACATACTGAGCGGCGAAAATATTTCGGTGGGAGTGGCGTACGACCGCTTTGTGGCGCCTCCCGACAGCGTGTCAATCAGGCGTGCTGTGGCAGAAAAAAAGCTGATTGTGACCCTTGAAGACAACGTGCTTGCGGGAGGGTTCGGCGACAAAGCCGCTGCGATCGTAGCGGAAGACGACAACAAAACTGGCTTCCTGAAACTCGGGTGGCCGGATGAATTCATTCCTCAGGGCTCACAGGATAAACTCTTTGGGCTTTACGGGCTTGACGCAGCAGGGGTGGCGGAAAGCATACGTAAGAAGTTTGCAAGGATTTGTTGAACAACAGGATACGGTACACATTTATTATTCCGTCAGCAAAACATCGCTTTTAGTGGCAAAATAGCCGCCAGGAAATGCGGGTGTTTAGTTGGTGGAGCAATATGTTTCGTATGCAAAGCGAGTGGATGGGATATGCCGGCAGGTATGTCAATTGGCTGTCGTGCGGCTTTGCGGGATGGCCGGTGAAAAGTTGCGGCTTATCGTTTGGTGGGCTCAAGGGAGGCGCGTGTGGCGCAGAAGGAGAGGATCGACAAATTGCTCGTAGCCAGAGGGCTTGCGCCTACAAGGGAGAAGGCGCAGGCATATATCATGGCGGGATCGGTCAGGGTGGGCGGGCAGATAGAGCTGAAAGCCGGCTCCCGATATGACGAAGACATTTCCGAAATCGCGCTCGTAGCCGACCCTCTGCCGTATGTCGGCAGGGGAGGGCTCAAGCTGAAAGCGGCTCTGGACGAATGGGGAATCGGGCTTTCGGGGCTCGTCTGCGCGGATATCGGCGCATCGACCGGGGGCTTTACCGATGTAATGCTTCAGGCGGGGGCGGCGAAGGTGTTTGCCATCGACGTCGGCTACGGCCAGCTCGACTATAAACTGAGAAATGACAGCAGGGTGGTAAACATGGAGCGCACCAACGTGAGGTACATGGATCCCGCCGCGCTCGGAGAGAAGGTCGACTTCGTGTCAATAGATGTTTCGTTCATTTCGCTGAAGCTCATCTTTCCGGTCGCAGCCGCTATGCTGAAGCCAGGCGCGCAGATAGTGGCACTCGTCAAGCCACAGTTTGAAGCCGGCCGCCATGAAGTCGGAAAGGGCGGCATAGTGAGGGATGAAAAGACCCATCGCTCCGTGATCGGGAAGGTAGAAGGGTACTGCAGGGAAAATTCGCTGGTCCCCGCCGCAGTCATCCCTTCCCCGATAACAGGCGCGAAGGGGAATAAAGAATTTTTGATGTTGATTTCGGCGGAAGAAAAAGACAGCGAAACGCCGAAAGAAAGGATGGTATGAAAAAAGCATGAACGCCAACACACCGACGCCCATGTTGAAGCAATATTTAAAGATAAAGGGGGAGTACCCAGGCTGTCTCCTGTTTTACAGGGTCGGTGATTTCTATGAGATGTTTTACGATGACGCGATCGTCGCTTCGAAAGCCCTGTCTATCACCCTCACAAAGAAAAAAATGGGGACTACGACGGAGTCCGCGCCTCTGTGCGGAGTGCCTTACCACGCCGCCGATACCTACCTGGCGAAGCTGCTGGCGCAGGGTTTCAAAGTCGCCGTCTGCGACCAGATGGAAGACCCGGCGTTTGCCAAGGGGATAGTACGAAGGGAAGTGACCAGGGTGCTGACCCCTGGCACAGTCACCTCCGATGCCATGCTCGACCCCGAGTCCAACAGCTACATAGCGAGCGTCGCACTGTACCAGGGCTCCGCTGAGCTTGCCTATACCGATATCACGACCGGAGAGATGGAAATCCTGCAGCCTGCAAGTTATAACGGCGAAAGATTGCCGCCGGCGATCGAAAACGAATTGGCGCGCATAATGCCAAGGGAGATCGTCGTCTCGTCACCGGACCGCTCCTGCCCCAAATCCGAGCTGGAAGAACAGATCAAGGCCCTTTCAAACCTGACGGGGGCGTTCATTTCGCTGATAGACCTCCAGGCGGAAGCCGAAGGGGACAAGCCTGCGGACGCAGTGCACACCCTGATCGAATATATAAAGACGAACCAGAAGAGCGCGAGCCTCTTCATGGACGACCCCGTAGTAAAAAACCATGCAGCGTTGATGCTGCTCGACCGCGCCACCATCAGAAACCTGGAGCTCCTCGAAACGATGTTTGACCGAAGCACAAAGGGTTCGCTCTTCAGCGTCCTGAACCATACGAGGACTGCGATGGGGACGAGGCTTCTGAAGAAGAGCATCTGCGAACCCCTTGCGTCGAAAAAAGCCATCGACTCGCGTCTGGACGCTGTGGCGTACCTGCTTGACGACGAACTCATTTGCAACGATATAAGGGAGGCCCTCCGGTCTGTCTACGATATCGAAAGGCTGACGGTGAAGATTGCGACAGGGAGGGCCGGAGGCAGGGACCTGGCTGCGCTTGTCGTGAGCCTGTCGGTCTTGCCCGATCTCCGGCTGAATCTGCTTGACGAAGCCTCTCCAGTGCTTCTGAAAGGGTTCGCGGAAAGCATTGACCCCCACAGCGGCCTTGTAGAGCACCTCTCTTCCGCACTCGAAGAGGGCCAGCCCCTTTCCCTGAGCGATGGAGGATTGATCCGCGCGGGGTATTCCGAAGAACTCGACGGTATGCGCGCGGCGATCGCGGACAGCAAGAAATGGATAGCGGAGCTTGAATCCGTAGAGAGGGAAAGGACAGGCATCAAAAGCCTCAAAGTGCGCTTCAACCGCGTACAAGGGTACTATATCGAAATAAGAAAGGCAAACCTCGCGCAGGTCCCGAGCGACTATATCCGCAGACAGACACTCGTGCAGGCAGAGAGGTTTGTGACGGAAAAGCTGAAAGAGATGGAAGACATCGTGCTGTCGGCCGAGTCAAAGATCAACAAACTCGAATACGATATTTTCATCGGCCTCAGGGAAGAAGCCGCCGCGAGGACTTCTTCATTGAAAACCACAGGGACGGCGCTTGCGCAGCTTGACCTGATCCAGGCACTGGCGACGGTCGCGAGGCGCGGGGGCTATACGCGGCCTGTGATATCCGATTCCTATACGGTCGAGATCGCAGGCGGCAGGCATCCCGTCCTTGAGGAACTGCTCAGCAGTTCCGTTTTTGTCCCCAATGACATCCGCCTTGACCTCGCGTCGTCTTCGATGGCGCTCATCACCGGCCCCAATATGGCGGGGAAAAGCACGTATATGAGGCAGACGGCCCTCATCGTGCTGATGGCGCAAATGGGCTCTTTCGTGCCGGCAGCGAGTGCCCGGATCGGCGTCTGTGACCGGATATTCACCCGCATAGGGGCTTCGGACAACCTGGTGAGGGAGGAAAGCACTTTTTTTACCGAAATGAGGGAGCTTTCGTATATACTGTCCGAGTATACCGACAGAAGCCTGCTGCTGCTTGACGAGATTGGGCGCGGCACCAGCACTTACGACGGACTTGCCATAGCCTGGGCGGTGCTCGAATACCTCTGCACGAAGGGAAAGAAAGCGAGGACTCTGTTTGCGACGCACTACCACGAACTGACCGCACTCGAAGGCAGGCTGAACGGCCTTGTGAACCTGTCGACTTCCATAAGTGAAGACAACGACAGCATCATCTATCTGCACAAGATAGTCACTGGAAGCAGCAACAGGAGCTACGGCATCCATGTGGCGAGGCTGGCAAAAATCCCGGATGAGATACTGGCGACGGCCGGCGACAGGCTGAAAGAGCTGGAGAGCGAAAACGCCAGGGCGGACCGCGCGCAGCTGAGCCTCTTTGATACGGTGCAGTATGAAAGCCGGAAAGAAGAAAGCGCTTCGGCGGACCGCGCCATGGCTGATGGCCGGACCATCCGCCTTGCTGCGGCCTTTGAAGAGATCGAAAGCCTTCTCGGAAAAACGGATCCCATGAACCTGACCGGATACGACGCGCTGAAGCTTATTGAGGAAATGAAAGCGGTTGTTTCAAATGAAAAATGACGACGAAACTGACATGGCGGCACAGCCGACACTGCAGGGCGCGGGCAGGACAAACAGAATGCCGAAGGATGTCTATGAGCAGCGGCCCGGCAGGATAAACAGATTGCCGAAGGACGTCTATGACCTGATAGCCGCAGGGGAGGTCATCACTTCCCCTGTCTCTGTAGTAAAAGAGCTTGTGGAAAATTCGATTGACGCCGGCGCAGACCGCGTATCTGTCTCAGTGGCCCAGGGAGGGATGGCCTCGATCCGCGTGGGCGACAACGGTGCGGGCATACATGCCGACGACCTCGAGCTTGCCTTCACGGCGCACTCGACGAGCAAGCTGCGGACGGCTGATGACCTGTATGCCGTCAGCTCCCTCGGGTTTCGGGGCGAGGCCCTGCCATCCATCGCTGCTGTCTCGGAAGTGCGGATGATAACGGCAGGGAAAACGGACGGACAGGGGCGCGAGATATTGATACGCGGAGGCGAAGTCCTGAAGAATATCCCTGCGGGTACGCCAGGGGGGACCGACGTCATGGTACGGGAGCTTTTTTACAACATCCCTGCGCGGAAAAAGCATATGTCCGGGGCGAGAAGCGAAGTCAGGAAGATCACCGACTATGTGTCGCGCATGGCTATCAGGTACCCTGGGATAGCTTTCAAATATGAGGTTGACGGTACGGTGCTGTTTTCCACGAGAGGCGGCGGCGACCAGCTGTCCGCCATCATGACAGTATTCGGCACTTCGCTGAGGAGCGTCGTCCTGCCTGTGAGCGGGGAATTTTTCAAGGGCTACATCTCAGGGGCAAACGGGCTGCGCGGGCGCAGATCCCACCAGATCTTTTTCGTAAACGGGAGGCTTATCAACAACAAAGCGCTCACCGTCGCCCTTGAAGACGGCTATGCCGAGTTTCTGGAAAAAGGGAAATACCCGCAGGCGATAATCGAGATCACAGCCGACCCTTCCGAAATCGATATCAATATCCACCCGTCAAAGGACGATGTGCGGTTTCTGGATCCTGCAAAATTCCTGAATGACATCACCGAAAATGTGAGAAACACACTTATCTCAAAGACAAGCATCCCTTCAGTCAAAGGGTGGAAAAACAAAAGGGATACGGCTTTTGATTTCGCGGAAAACCCGGCCGGAGGTGGCGAGGGCATGGGCCACGCCACCTATGAGGATGAAGGACAGTATTTTTCGCTTCCAACGGACCGGGGGGAGACGGGAGACGGCGAAGCGTTCGGTGTGGTCGACCTCAACGAATTTTTGTCAGCCCCCGGGGGGCAGGATCCTCCTTCCCGCCCTTATGCCGCGCCTTCCGGCACTGGCAGTGCGGAGCCGGACAAAACCTTTGACATTGCCTCAGCAGTCGGAGTGGCTGAGCAGGAGCAGCTCGAATACTCCCGCGAGGCCGGGCACACCGCCTTTCCTGATGCACCTGATACGGGGAGCTTCCTGATCGACAGGCTTGAGGTCAAAGCCGTGCTCTTCGCCACCTACCTCCTGGCGGCAAACGGCGAAGAAGTGTACATCATAGACCAGCATGCAGCGCACGAAAGGGTCAATTACGAGAGGCTGATGGCGCAGCTTGAAGCGAGGGAACCCAGCGCACAGGCATTGCTTATACCGTATACATTCACCCCGTCAGCCATGGCGCTGGACAGTATCGAAGGGAATATGGATCTGCTGGCAGAACTCGGATACGAGATCTCCGAGTTTGGCACGGGCACCTTTGCTGTCCACGCCATCCCCGCCGATATGGACCAGGGCGAGGCCGTTTCGATCCTCCACGAGATAGTGGACGGCGGCGCGCGCCATGCCGACGTGATAAAGGACAGGAAAGCGGTCGAAAGGCTTATCATGAGGGCGTGCAAGTCTTCGGTAAAGGCGAACGACCTCCTGCCGGCCGAAGCGTACGAATCCCTGCTTGAGCAATTGGCGAAATGCCGAAACCCCTACACCTGCCCGCACGGCAGGCCGGTTTTCCTCAAGCTTTCGAAAAGCGCTCTCGAATCGTTGTTCAAGCGAGCCTGAGGGTATGGCTGGAGGAACGGGCATGGATGGCAGGCCAGGGGTTTTCTGCGTTTTTGTAGTAGGCCCCACAGCCACGGGAAAGACGCGTTTTGCCATTGACCTTGCGCTCGCCCTGGACGGAGAGGTCATAAATGCAGACAGCATGCAGGTCTTCAGGGGCTTCGACCTCGGGACGGCAAAGCCGACGGTTGAAGAAACCCGAGGGGTAAAGCACCACATGATAGATGTCGCGGACCCTGCTGCGGACGACGGCTGGTCTGTGGCCGTATTTGCGGAGAGGGCGCGGGAGGCCATCTCATCTGTGTCAGGCGCAGGCCGGTTGCCCATCGTCGCAGGCGGGAGTGGCCTTTATATCAACTCACTCATATATGATATGGACTTTTCGGGTGCGGGCAGGGACGAGGGCTTCAGGCGTGAAATTGTTGAAATACCATCGAAACACAGCCCGGAAGCCCTCTATGCTATACTGAAATCAATGGATGCGGAAGCGGCCCTTGCAATCCACCCGAACAATACGAAACGGGTGGCCAGAGCCATAGAGAGGCTCAGGAGCGGTGGGGAACATGGCTCTGTGAGAGGGTTTCCCGAAAGCTTCAGGCCATCCGCTTCGATAGTGCCCTTCATCCTGAGGCTTACGATGGAGAGAGGGGCGCTGTATGAGAGGATAGATGAGAGGGCGCGCGCGTTCGTCGGTTCGGGGCTGATAGAGGAGGTCCGCGGGTTGATGGGTTCGGGGGTTTCCCCGGGCGCAAACGCCATGCAGGGGATAGGGTATAAGGAAATTGCGGCCTTCCTCAAAGGCGACTGCGATATTGAGACGGCTGTTTCGCTCATACAGCGAAACACACGCAGGTTCGCTAAAAGGCAGGAAACCTGGTTCAAGAGGCTTGATGCGGACGCCGTATTTGATATGACCGTCCCAGGCGGGTATGGCGATTCGCTTGAGGCGGCTGTGGAAGCGGTAAGCGCCGCACGTAGTGCGGCCCGGTAATGAGGCAAAAAATGAGTGAGCCTGACAAAATATATATCCACAATAAGAGCGGCAAACCTGACAATCTCGTCCTGAAGGAAGCTCGTATCGAACTCAAATGCGAGGAAGTGGAGGATTCGCTGCCGGGGTTCCTTCGCGGATATTTCGTCTTCCTGAAGGGAAACCTGTTGCCGTTGTCAAGGTACGCCTATTTGAATGACGTCAGGTTTTTTTTCGAATACCTCATCTCAAAGACCGCCCTCACTGAAGCGGGCTCGATCGATGGGATCAAACCGGCAGAGCTCGCAAAGGTCAGGGCTTCGGATGTGAACGCCTTCATTGACTTCTGCCGGCGCTACAAAGTGACAAAAAACGGCAAGACATATATTTACAGCAATGACAGGAAATCGCTTGCGCGCAAGAGAAGCTCTGTTTCCGTCCTGTTCAAATACCTGTACAGGGACGAGCTTGTCCCCAAAAACATCACCGACGGCTTCGATCCCATCAAGCTGCCAAAGGCCGGGGACAAGGAGATCAAACACCTCGAAGAAGAGGAAGTGATGCGCATGCTCGATGCTGTCTCATCAGGCAAAGGGCTCGTCGGAAGGGAAAAGCTTTTTTGGGAGAAAACCAAAAAGCGCGACCGCGCCATACTTGTGGTATTTGTGACTTACGGGCTGAGGCTTTCGGAGGTACAGCAGCTGAATATAAGCTCGTTCAATTTCGGCCGTGAAGACTTCAAGGTTTTCCGGAAAGGCGGCAAGGAAACGGTAATGCCTCTGAACAGGACAGTCATGAGGGCCCTCGATGAATATATCAAGACCGAGCGTCCGCCAGTATCGCCCGAATACCAGGACGATGCGGACGCACTGTTTCTCTCGCTCCACGGGCGACGGATGACCGAGCGCGCGATAAGGCAGATGGTGAAAAAATACACGAGCATAGCGCTTGGGACATCAAGGCAGACAGGGTACAGCCCCCACAAGCTCAGAGCCACCACGGCCACTTCCCTCATCGATATGGGGAATTCAATATTTGATGTGCAGGAGCTGCTTGACCACAGCAACGTGACCACGACGCAGCTCTATGCGGCACACCGCAGGGGCGCGAAGCGGGACATGATAAGCGGAATGGAGTTTGACGATGTATAGAGAAGGGATGCCCGGCACCCAGCCTCTCGCGGACGAGGCTATCCTCAGGCTTGTGGATGAATGCGAAAATGAATGCGCCTCAATCTTCCGCAGTTTTGACAAAGTGGCGGAAAAGGGCCAGTACAAGGTGCTTTCCGCAATGAAAAAGGCCCGTCTGTCCGACACCCATTTCTCCTTCACGACGGGCTACGGCTACGACGACGCAGGCAGGCAGGCCACTGAAAAAATCTTCGCGGACGTTTTCGGGGCCGAAAGCTCTTTGGTACGCACTCAAATAGTAAACGGCACACATGCTATTTTTACGGTTTTTTCGGGGATCCTCCGGCCTGGCGAAACCCTTCTCTACTGCACAGGCGAGCCGTATGACTCCCTTTTCCAGGGCATAGGGCTGACGGGGGATTCGCGGAACTCGCTTGCAAGCCACGGGATAGGGTACAAGCAGACAGGCTTGCTCGAAAACGGCGGCATCGACTTCCCCGCCCTCGAAAAGGCCCTCACGCCGGACGTGAAGATGGCTTGTATCCAAAGGGCGACGGGATACAGCAGCAGGAGGGCGCTTTTGATAGATGAGATAGCGCAGTGGGCGGCTTTCGTGAAAAGCCGTAGCCCGGATGTCGTTACCATGGTCGATAACTGCTACGGCGAATTTCTCGAAGAAAGCGAACCGACGGAAGTCGGCGTGGATATCGTCGCCGGCTCCCTGATAAAAAACCCCGGCGGAGGGCTTGCGCTGTCGGGAGGTTATATCGCGGGGAAATCCCAGCTTGTAGGCCTTGCCGCCGAACGGCTCACGTGCCCGGGGATAGGCGGCGAGTGCGGGCTTACATTCGGACAGACCAGAAACATCCTTCAAGGCCTTTTCCTGGCACCGGGAGCGGTGCGGAACGCTGTCAGGGGCGCGGTGCTTGCCGCAGCGGTCATGGGCAGGCTTGGCTTTGATGTCAAGCCATTGCCGGGCGATCCGCGCAGCGACATCGTGCAGACCATCACGCTGGGGAGCAAGGAAGGGCTTATAGCTTTCTGTGAAGGCATACAGGCGGCTTCCCCTGTCGATGCCTTTGCAAGCCCCATACCGGCACCGATGCCGGGGTATGAAGATGAAGTCGTCATGGCGGCAGGGGGCTTTGTCACAGGCTCTACCCTCGAACTCAGCGCTGACGGGCCGGTGCGCGAGCCGTTCAACGTCTATTTCCAGGGAGGGCTCACCTATGAACACGCGAAGACAGGCGTGATAAGCGCTGCCGAACGTTTGCGCATCAAAGGGTTCCCTGGCTAATGATCCGACGGAAACGCATACTCACAGTACTGAAACTGCTCGTCCTCCTGTCAATCATTATAGGCTTGCCTCTGCTCGTTTACTTCATGTACCCCGACCTCATAAAAATAGTGATGGACAGAGAGCTGCTTTCCAAGACTCTGGAAGAAAACATGCTGGCCGGTGCCTTGATCTACGTGGGGCTGCAGGTCATGCAAATAGTGATAAGCTTCATCCCGGGGCAGGTCATACAGTTTGCAGGAGGGTATGTATTCAGCGTTCCAATGGCCTTTTTGCTGACTGTCGGCGGCTGTATACTTGGGGAATTCATAGCATTTTTCCTCGCGAAGTTCCTGGGCAGGGATTTTGTTTTCATGTTGGCCGGCAAGGAACGGTCTGAAAAATTCATAGCCGCCATGAATTCAAAGAAAGCTTTCAACGCGATCATCCTTATCTACCTGCTCCCCGGACTGCCAAAGGATATTTTCACCTACGTGGCAGGCCTCAGCAAACTGAAGCCCGCCCCGTTTGTCCTCATAAGCACAGCGGCGAGGCTTCCCGCGCTCTGCGGCTCGCTGCTCGTAGGAGGATTTGTCTACAGCAAGAACACTGTCGGTGTGGTCGTCGTGCTGCTCATAGCCGCGATCGTCCTGATAGTGGCTTTCGTGAAAAGAAAGTCGATAAACGCGCTGCTCGACCGCGTCTACCAAAACCAATACACCAAATAGAGGCGATCTGCATGAAAGGCTACTACTCTGTTAACCCTAAAACTTGTCAGTAATCATCGAGGATTTTTCCCGTAAGACAAGGCGGAGGAGGGAGGCGAAGCCGTAGCTTCGGTGACCGACGACAACGCAGGGTTACGGGAAA
>JAISAW010000081.1 GCA_031266515.1 Eubacteriales Family XIII. Incertae Sedis bacterium | reverse complement strand
TGGCTGTTTCCCATGTGTACCACGCATATTACTTTTGTGGTTTAAGATTGTCTTTGTTCATTTAGCCAAATTAAATAAGGCTTCCCTGTCGATAATGACATTTGAAAAAACATATAAGGCAAAGGTTTGTCAAATAATAACCTGGGATTTCACTTGCTGTTATCTATTATTTTTACTATTCAGACGACGCCGGAGATGTGCGTCCTCCACATAAAGCCTTATCTGCTGAGGCGGTAAAGCGCCACTGCCATATACAGCTCGTAGGAGGCGGGTAGCTTCGTTATGTCCCTGCCCAATTTCTGCCGGATGGCCTTCAGGCGGTATTTGATCGTATTCTGGTGCAGGCCCATCATGTCTGCCGTATCCATGACGTTCCCGTCGGCGTCAAGCAGGAAAAACGAAAGCGTCTCAAGCAGCGTGGCGGAATGTATTTCCGACGTCAAAGGGCGAAGGAGCTTCAGATGCCTGCTCACGGCGTCCCCTCCTTTTTCGACTATCCCCCAGCACATCCGCACGAAGCTGAGTTCATACATACTGAAGACGCTCTGCTTCAGATAGACTGCAGCGAGCGCGTGTTTGTAGTCGATAGCTGTGTCATACGCGCTTTTTGTATCGTAGCGGTTTTCCAGGCCGGATACGCGGACCAGCATATTCCCCTCGTCACCGCCCTCCAGCTTGATGAGTTCAGCCGCTATCTCATCCTCATAGCCGGGCAACAGCGAGTCGCTCATGAGACAGATGATATTGTCCTCATAGCTGCCGACAAGCACCGTTTTGTAGTGGTCCATAAGGAAATTTTTCATCCTGAGCATATGGCTTGTCACCGCCATGTTACAGGATTGGCTTTCCGGCGAATCCCTTCCCATCAAAATCCACATATTGTGGATCGCCGCGATATCGATCCCAAACCTGGTCGTGACCTGGTTTATCAGGTGAGGGTCGTCGTTCAAAATCGCGTTTACCAGGTCGTCCGAACTCCGAAGGGTGTCCGAATACTGCCTTATGCTCGTTATCAGCTGGATCGATTCAGATATTTGAAGCAGGATGTTTTTGTCAAAAGCCACACGGCTCTGCTCGGAGTTATCGACGATGACAAAGACGTACATGCGCTGCATATTTGCTTTTCTGAAAGTGGTCTGAAAGACCCGCCAGGTGCCGGCGCTCTCCGCTTCGATGTCAATCTCCGTTTTTTCATTGAAGCGTTCACTGTGCCTCGCGATGATCGCCATCGCATCTTCTGCGTTCAGGTCAAGTGTGCTCGGCCAATGCGCTTTGCTCACAATATCCATCCGGTCGTCGGTAAGGATGATCGAATAGTGGCAGCGGTCGCTTATGATGCGAAGGATATTGTCTATCGACCTCTGCCTTTCAGGAAACTGCGCGACCCTTTCGATGATCGAAGGGACGAAGGTCTTTTCGTGTATCCGGTCGTAGACGATGCTCTCCATCACCCCGTCGATCACTTCCCCGTACCTGTGGTTCAGCGTCTCGCCGGGCATGACTATCAGGGGCATCTCCAGTTTGTCGGCCATCCGGATCAGGCCTTTGTCGAGTTTGGGGATAAATATCCCGATGTAATAGACGACAAGCGCCACCACACCCTTTTCAAACAGGCACTTCATCACTTCCACCTGTTTTTTGGGATCGTCCTTTACCAATGTAAGCGCCGTCAGGATCATTTCGTTTCCGGTAAACAGGTCGTCTCCCAGCATCGAAACATCTGCGTACTCAAGCACGGAGACAGACGCAACGATCTTTTTCAGACCCTCACGGCCCCCCGCAACGACGGCGTCTTTCAGCGACGGCAGCGTCAGGCAATCAGCTACTGTGATACTCATAATTGTTAATTATATCAAAAAATCATGCCACCGATTGATTGCTGTTCGGATATACGCAGCCGCTTGGGATGTGACTCGTCTTCGACTCGCAGCTGCTTGGGATGTGACTCGTCTTCGACTCGCAGCTGCTTGGGATGTGACTCGTCTTCGACTCGCAGCTGCTTGGGATGTGACTCGTCTTCGATTCGCAGTTGCTTGGGATGGGCGCTTTGTATGTGAGGCTGCTTTGCAGCCCGGCTCTCGGCGTTGCCTCGCAGCCGCTTTGTATTAGACTCGGCTTTGCCTCACAGCTGCCGTAAGCGAAGCCCGGACTGCACATCTCCCGCGTCCTCACAATGATTCACGGGGATTCTTGCCAATCCATTGTTAGTGCAGTAAGATTATCGAGATTGATGAAGTGACAACCCCTGATATTTCTTACTAAAAGGAGGAAACTATTATGGCATTGAACGTAACCTTCGGCGGAAAACCGCTGACACTCCCTGGCACACAGCTGGGGGAGGGCGATAAGCTGCCTGATTTCGTCGTGGCAGCAAACGACCTTTCACTCGTCGCTCTTACGGATACTTCCGGCCTTCGCGTATTTCTGTCTGTACCCTCGCTCGATACCCCCGTATGCGATCTTGAGGTCAGGACTTTCAACGAAAAAGCGGGGGCGATCCCGGGAGTCACCGTCTATGCAGTGAGCAAGGATCTTCCGTTTGCACAGGCCCGCTGGTGCGGCGCAACGGGTGTAGAGGCGGTAAAGACCCTGTCCGATTACAGGGACAGCTCGTTCGGGGAAGCCACCGGTACGCTGATCGAAGAGCTGAAACTGCTTGCGAGGGCTGTTTTTGTCGTCGATGCGGACGGCGTGGTCAAGTATGCGGAGTACGTGCCCGAGGTAGCAAGCCAACCGAATTTCGACGCGGTCGTCGCAAAATTGCAGGAGCTTTCATAGGTACTGTTCACACAGCAGAATTCCTCGGGGCTTTTAGGATTTGACCCGGATTTATCCAGCAATTATGCAGCAAGCGAGGCTTGGGCTGTAAATCTCCGGCGTACGTCTGAGCAGTAACCTTTCACAACGGTTATCGCGAAACTGCAAGAACTTTCATAATTGTATACAATCCATGCGCGAATTTGACGACTGTGAAAAGCCGTCGCCAAAACGCCTGTGAACATTGAAATAAGGGCATTTTCGGTCATAATCCGGAAATGCCCTTGAAATATTTCAGAAACAATTCAGCAACCCTACACTTTTTCTTCACATTTCCCTCACGCCCGAAAACTTGATTTTTCAGCCATTTTCGGGTAATATCTGCCTATCGCAGCCAGGGATTTCCCGGCTGTGTTTTGTTGAAACGGCTATTCCATGCGAGTATGTGGAATGCCGGGGAGAAATGTATGCAATCTGGAATTACCGCAGAAAGACGAGTGGATAAACGCCGTCGCCTCAAACGGGAAAGAGCCTGCAACTATAAACTGGCTTTGCTGTCAATATTTGTTTCCTGCTCAGTATCAATAGCGCTGTTCGCGTCGGCGACCTCGGCGATGACAGCCCTTCAGGACCCGCCTCCGCTGGATATGGTGGCGATCATCCAATCGGATATACACGCGGCGACCAATGATATAGAGAAGGAAACCATCAAGCCCGACCCGACTGTCAAATTTGCGGAGAAGCGCGCAAACCTCGAGCGTATAGCCCAGGCAAAGGAAGCCGAAAAAGCGAGGCTTGCTGCTGAAGCAGCCTCGGCGGCCGAAGCAAAGGCAAACGCCGACAGGATCGCGGCTGAAAATGCGGCAAAAGCCCAGGCTGAAGCCGCGCAAAAAGCCGCACAGTCAAATAACCTGGCCGCGGAAAGCAATCTGGCACCGCTCGGCACATTCAAAGCCACCTGGTACTCCATACCCGGCGCGAGAGGATCCGCGGGATGGGAACTCAACGGGAACCACGTGGCTATGAACGACGCCCAGATGCGTTCGCTGGGGTTGGGCTACGGAGATAAAGTCGTAGTTGAATTCGGGCGTACCGGTGAGAAAAAGACCTATATCATAGCGGACAGCGGATGCGGATGGGGCATCGTGGATATCTTCGTGCCCGCGCAGAACCAAATCCCGTCGTACGGGGTAGACCAGGTGCAGGTATACAGGGTAGCTTAGCGCCTTGCTTCCCGGGTTTACCGGGCGGCGACACAAGGATCAGGAAGACCGCCTGTCACGGACAAAGGCGGTCTTGTATTTGAGTCGGCCGTTTTTATTACCCCGGCCGCAAATAGCAGGAACAAAGCGGCGATGGCCTTCTTCAGTTTCCCTCCTGTAAGTACCTGTACATCAGCAGGCCTGTCAGTGTCTTCCCGTCGGTTATTTCGCCGCGCCGTACCATCGCGTACAGCTCTTCGGGGTAATACTCCTCTACGTCTATCGCCTCGTTGTCGTCCAAATCACATTCGCCCGGCACAAGGCCGCTCGCAAAATAGAGATGCAGCACTTCGGTACAAAACCCCACCGTAGGCCAAAAGGAATTCACCGGTACGATCTCACCCGCCGTATACCCTGTTTCCTCGCGAAACTCCCTCGCGGCGGCTTCATGCGGGTCTTCGCCCTTCTCGAGCTTTCCCGCCGGCAGCTCAAACATTACGCTCTCCGTCGCCTTCCGGTATTGCCGCACCATCGGTATCCGCCCTTCCCCTGTGACTCCGAGTATCACGACGCCACCGTTGTGCTCCACTATTTCGCGCACGGACTCCCCGTCTCTCGTCACCACTCTGTCAAGCCGCACATTTATGATCTTCCCCTCATATACATATTCGCTGCTGAGGGTTTTTTCTTCCACAATCATCCCTTGCCTCATTTCCTTATATATTTCCTCATCACCACGAGCACTTCGCTGAGGTTGAGAGGCTTGCCTACGTGGTCGTCCATCCCGGCTTCAAGGCATTTGTCGATATCCTCCCTGAATACGTTCGCAGTCATAGCGACTATCGGGATATGAGGCACGGGCTCTTTCCCGCTCTCAGCCTCAAGCCTTCTGATATTTCGCGTCGCTTCGAGGCCATCCATCTCAGGCATCTGCACGTCCATGAATATCAATGCGTATTCATCGCCCCTTTCCTTGAACATCTCTATGGCTATGGCACCGTTTTCGGCCATGTCTATACCCAGCTCCGTAGGATCGAGGAGGGCTTCTACTATCTCTCTGTTGATGTCCACATCCTCTGCGAGAAGGATCTTGTATCCGCTGAAATCGTCAGTGGGGACACCATTGCCATTGCCATCGTCGTCGCCCTTGCGGTTCTCCCCAAAGTACTGTGTGAAAACATCTATGATATCAGACGGGAAGAGAGGTTTGGCGAGATATGTATCGATACCTGCTTCCTTCGCGTCGCTTTCTATCGTGTTCCAAACCACGCCTGTGGTCATCACCATGTAAGCGTCGCTCATGCTGTCGTGTCTCAAATGTTTCGCAAAATCTATGCCATCCATCTTCGGCAGCCTCAAATCTATGAAGTAAATGCCGTAAGGGCCCCTCTCCTGAGACATTCTCAGGGCTTCCTCTGCGGATTCCGCCGTATCGCAAACCACACCGATCCTGCCCAGCACTTCGCCGAAAAATTCCCTTACTTCGATATCGTCGTCAATGACCAGGGTTTTCACCTTGCTCCAATCCGTCACGGTCACAGTATCCGCAGGTTTCTTGCAGACGACGCCGAGCCTGGCCGTGAAGCTGAAACTGGAGCCTTCTCCCAGCCGGCTCGTCACCCATATGCTTCCGCCCATCATCTCCACCACGCTCTTGCTTATGGCGAGGCCGAGGCCGGTGCCTCCAAACTTGCGCGATGTACCGCTCTCAGCCTGCGAAAAAGACTGGAACAGGCGGCGCTGCTGCTCTTCGTTGATGCCTATGCCGGTATCTGTCACATCTACCCTGATGGTGCATTTGTCCCCGTCCATGCTCACCAGGGACGCGCTCAGCCTGATAGCCCCGCCTTCGGGCGTGAACTTCACGGCGTTTGCAAGGAGGTTCGTGATGACCTGCGTCAATCTTTGGTCGTCGCCATTTACAGCCGAGGGGATATCGCTGTCGATGGCCACGTAGAATTTTTGATTTTTTTCCTCGATGCGGTAATTGATGACGGTGACGACCTTCTTCATCATTTTCTCAAACACAAAGTCGACATCCGACAGCTCAAACTTCCCTGACTCTATTTTGCTCATGTCGAGGATATCGTTGATGACCCCCAGGAGATGTGCCCCCGCCGTCTCTATCTTTTCGAATGCGTAATCCTTGCGCGCCGGATCGCTCGAATTTTTCCCTACCGTCGTCATACCTATGATCGCATTCATGGGAGTCCTCATCTCATGGCTCATATTTGAGAGGAAATTTCCCTTCGCCATAGAGGCGGCCTCGGCGGTTTCCTTCTGCTCTTCAGCACTCTTCATCGCGTTGATGTACTGCCGCTTTTGATAGCTGATGACTATGCCTATGATGATGCTCACCAGGACGAACGACGAGATGACATCCACGATAGCCACGAATTCCGTCGGCATCTCCACTATGATCTCATGAAAATTGTAGTCCACCAGATAGCACCCTGCCCCGACAAACAGATAGATGGCAAGCATGACGACGAAATCGGTGCCCGAAAGCAGGAAGGATATCAGCACTGACGCCAGCAGGAAATACGCCACCATCCCGCTGTCCATCCCTCCGTTGAGGATGAAGATAACCGGGAAGATGATGTAGGCGACGACCACTATCAGGAGGATCGAGCCTATACGATAATTCTTGCTCCTGTTCGTAAATATCAATATCAGGGTGAGTATGACCGGCAGCACCGTCGTCGAGAGTACGGGTATGAACCCCGCGCCCTGAAGCAGGGTGGAAAACCACCCTGCGATGCCTCCGAGGATACCGAGCATCGCCGTATTGTTGAACAGCTTCGCGTCGAGCGGCAAATCGCGTGAGAATAAATAGTTCTTTATTTTGTTCATTCGTCTTCCGCTTCTTTGCCCAGGCCTGGATCTTCCTCCGGGAGCTCGAACCTGCCCGCGTCTTCCGCCACTCTGTTCATATCAAGGATGCCCACGGCCCCTTCGCCCTTTTCTCTTCTCGCAAGCCCTGATATGTACCTCATTCCCTCCAGAGCCACCGGCAAGCCCGTAAAGCTTTGAAGCGGCTCTATATTTTCTATACCATCGACCTTGAGCCCGAACCGGCCCGAGGCGTTCTCGACTATCACCACAATCTCCCGGTCTATGCCCAAATCGAGCAAACCGGTTTTTCCCTCTTCGGCACTCTGCTCTGCGACCCCGAAAAGTTTCCTCGCGCTGACCACGCCCACAAAGTCATGCTGGAATTCGACCAGGCCGAGTATCTGCTCGGGCGCGCCCTGGACCGGAAACAGCTTTTCCGGCGTCACTATAGAGCGGACCTCGTCTGCGGACACGGCATACTCGCCGCTCCCCGCATTCAGTATCAGATACAGATTGTTTTTCACTTCTTCGTTCATAAAATCTCTTTCAAACAACGGTGCAAAAACGAAGCCAGACAGCCATGCCTTTCAAGATGCGAGGGCAGGCCCATATCGCCAAGCCAATGCAGCCCGGCAAATATCGCTTAATCATTATACATTATTACCCCGGCAACAAATAGCAGGAACAAAGTGCCGAGGATTTCAGCTAATATGCGCGGCGGCGAAACCGCGCATACTCGGCAGTATGTAAGGATTTCGCCAACAAAGCAGATTAGCGGAAAGACCGGCGCGATTTCCTGCTATTTGCTGCCGGGGTAATAATGCACCAAAGCAATAAAATGATTTGATATAATGCTCTCATGAAAAATCCACTCTCTTACCAAAGGACTGAATACGACTGCGGGCCGACGACGCTGATAAACGCCATCAGCTTCCTTTTTGACCGCGAAGATATCCACCCCGAACTTATCAAATCCATAACGACTTACACCACGGACGGCTACGGTGCGTCCGGAGAGCACGGCAAGGGAGGCACCACGCGGCTCGCCATGATGTTTATCAGCGGCTGGCTGAATGAATTCGGGCGGTCGAGGGGCTTTCCCATCGAAACCGAATATCTTTCCGGAATGAGCGTCCGGGCAGAGCGCGGCGGCAAGCTCGTCCAGGCTTTGAACGAAGGAGGGGCGGTGGTCGCGAGGGTGTTTCACGAGCC
>JAISAW010000041.1 GCA_031266515.1 Eubacteriales Family XIII. Incertae Sedis bacterium | reverse complement strand
AATCATGTTAAAATGGACGCTGTATTTGAATGTCAGCCCACCGGGACAATATGATGAGGAACACGATGTGCCCTGACGGCTCAGCCAATAAGAATAACGCGATGAAGCCGAGGACAAAGGCTGTGCTTCTGTTACTCCTGACCGGCTTGCTCTGGAGCATGGGCGGCGTTTTCATCAAGACAAGCGACACGAACCCGTTTGTCATAGCCTCCTTCAGAAGCCTGATCGCCGCCTTAACGGTGTTCATCTTTCTGAAGGGAAAGCCGAAATTCACCTTCAGCCGCCCGCAGATCATAGGCGCGGTAGCTTACGGGTTCACGCTGAACGCTTTCGTCATTTCAACCTCGCTGACTACTGCGGCAAACGCCGTATTGCTCCAGTATGCTTCCCCGCTGTGGGTATGTATTTTCGCTTTTTTCCTGCTCCACGAAAAACCACGGCGTTTTGATATAGTGGCGATAGCGGTCATCCTGTTCGGCGTTGGGCTGCTCCTGAGCAATAAAGCGGAAGGCACGTCAATGCCAGGGAATATCATAGCGATCCTCTCCGGCGTCGGGCTGTCGCTCTTTATCGTGTCCCTGCGTATGCAAAAGGACGGGAAGCCTCCATACGAGACCGTCCTGCTAGGCAACCTGTTCACGTTCGCCGTCGGCTTGCCTTTTTTCTTCATCGACCCGCCGCAGGCCCAGGCACTGGCCCCCATAGCGATAATGGGCGTATTTCAAGCCGGCATACCCTATATCTTCTACGTGATGGCGTCAAAAAATGCCCGCACGATCGACCTCACTATCCTGCCAATGCTTGAACCGGTCATGAACCCCGTGTGGGTCTACCTCGGTACAGGAGAAGCCCCGGGGATACGCTCCCTTGTCGGCGGAGGCATATTGCTCGCGGTAGTCGTGGCGCAGTCACTGTTTTCCGTGCGTACACAGGAGGAATGAGCGTACAGCCGCCCTACTCACCTTAGAGTTTTCATTAACACCCTCAGGAAATTCTCACTGCCGATCTTTTTCAGGCCGTATGAGGTGTATCCGGCTTTCTCCATCTCATCGACCAGTGCGCCGATGTCCGCATGCGATCCGAGCACGTCTATCAAGGGCCTTGGCAACGACGCCACATCATCGATGCCCTCCATCTTTTCGCACATGTCAAAGCCGAAGCCCACGTGGCCAATCCCCACAAGGTTTACAATATGCTTCAGGTGCTCCAGGTATTTTTCTGTTGTGGCGTCCCTGTCGTCGGCGGCGAGCAGGATATTGCATGAGTTGACGCCGATGACGCCACCCGTACCGGCGATCTGTATGATCTGTTCATCGGTCAGGTTGCGAGCGATGCCATATACCGCTCTGCAGCACGAATGCGAAGCGACAACAGGTTTTCTTGTAACCCTGAGGACATCGCTGACGCCCTCATCGTTGAGATGGCTCACGTCGACGAACATGCCCAGCTTGTCCGCTTCTTCGAGCACCGCAAACCCAAATTCTGTCAGCCCTCCTTTGTTGCTGTCAACGCTTTTGCTGTAGAGGCAGCCGTCGCCCGCCTGGTTGCGCCTGCTCCATGTCAGACCTACGCCGCGTACGCCAAGGCGATAGAATACCCTGAGCAGATTGATATCGCCCAGAAGCGGCTCCACGCCCTCGAAAGAGAGGATGATGCCAATACGACCTTCTTTTAC
Source organism: Eubacteriales Family XIII. Incertae Sedis bacterium (assembly GCA_031266515.1). GTDB lineage: Bacteria > Bacillota > Clostridia > Peptostreptococcales > Anaerovoracaceae > JAISAW01. The sequence goes on along the minus strand of JAISAW010000041.1, from coordinate 3,445 downwards.
AGCGCGCACTGCGTCGTCGTAACTCGTGCAAAGGGTTATCTCCCCCTGGGACTCTTCGATTTCAAGGTACAGCAGGCTTATTTGTTCCAGCGCCTTCCTGAGCGCCTGTTCCGGCAGGTAACGGTCTTCAATGAAGATGGAAGCGACCACCAAAGAGAAGCCGCCTTTCTTCAAGTCGTCCAGAAATGCATTCTTCAGCGCAGGCTTCTCCCCTCGGCTTCGTCGCGCAGCCAGATCGACAAGGAGGTCGGAGTGCATATCCGTCAGCCCTATCCTCTCTCCGCAGTTGCTTCTATCCCCTGTACTCATTATCCGTCCTCCATTCACCTGCATGATCATTGTCAGGCGGACACAAATTCTTTGCTTCCGCTGCCAACTTCTATTCCTGCCCGTTTTTCACCGATGCATTTTTTGTTGTACACAAGGATTTTACCAAAATTATTGCTACGTCAATTAAATATTGCTTCAAATCAACGAGGCTTTTATTCGCATTGCCCGACAAATAAAAATCTTCAACTTTTTATTGAAATGTCCATGCACTGCCGTGAGTTGACTATTATTACCCGGCAGCAAATAGCAGGAAGTCGCGCCGGGGGTTCCGCCAATCTGCTTTGTTGGCGAAATCCTTACATACTGCCCTCTTGGGATGTGACTCGTCTTCGACTCGCAGCCGCTTGGGATGGGGCTCGTCTTCGACTCGCAGCTGTATATGCGGTTTTGCCGCCGTGCATATTAGCTGAAACCCTCGGCACTTTATTCCTGCTATTTGTTGCCGGGGTAATAATCAAACATTTCTCTCCAGCGCTCAAGCAAGGAGAGCGACACGTTCGCGCCGCCGCAGGCAATAGCAACAATATTTTTGTAGGGAGCCAGTACGTCGAGTTTGTCGAGCACGACAGCAAGCGCGGCGCCGCAGGCGGGTTCGACCAGGACCCTCATCTCATCGGCAAATCTTAGACAAGCCGATACGGCTCTGGCGTCTTCAACCACGCACGGCGTCACGTTGTACTTATTCACATATTCCCATGCTTTGTCAGCCACACGCTTCGCGCCGAGACACGTCGCCAACGAATCAATTCTGTCAAGCGTGACCGGGTGCCCTGCGAGCCACGTCTGATACAGCGAGTCCGCCCCTATGGTTTCCACAGCGATCACGGCCGTGTCCTGCCAACCGTTTCGCACGAGACCCTCGATCACGCCGCAGAGAAGCCCTCCGCCGCCTACGGACAGGACAATAAGGTCGGGCTGCTCTTCACACTGGACCGCGAGCTCGTCTATCATCGTGGCGTGCCCCTCCCAGAGCTTCGGATGATCGAACGGAGGGATGTAAGCGATGTCCGAGCGCTTCTCGCATAGCTCCAGACAGTACTCGTGGGATTCATCCCACACATCCCCGGCGATTATGACTTCGCTGTTCAGGCTTTCGAGCTTGCTGATCGTCTCCGCCGCCGAGGTGGTCGGCAGGACGACCGTCACAGGTACGCCAAGCCTGTACCCCGCGTAAGCTACCGCGAGTCCGGCGTTGCCGCCCGAGGATGACAGGAGCGCGGTCGCGCCTTTCGCAAGCGCATCCCTGCACGCATATTCGACGCCTCGTATCTTAAAAGACCCCGTAGGCTGATACGCTTCCATCTTAAAGCTCAAGTCCTTACCTTCGATCGAAAAACCCTGAGTCCTGTACAGAGGCGTTTCAATATATAATTTTTCATTTTTCTTCATCGCTTTTAATCTCTTTTCATTATCAATTCACTATAACTATTCAAAGTCAGACACCATGCGCCACCCGCTGAATTAAGTCCAAACTCTGACCAAGATAAATATTCATTCACTTCACACTCAGCTCGGCTTCTATCCTCTTTGCGGTATCGGTGAGGCACAGGCCTCCGAGTCCGGTACACCTCAGCTCCCTTGGCAACATGCGCCCTACGCTCAGCATCGCCATTATCGTCTCATCCAACGGTATCACCGGGTCGAATCCGCACAGCACCATGTGGGCAGAGGCGACCGCGTTATAAGCCGCTACGGTGTTGCGGTTGACGCAGGGTATCTCAGCGAGGCACGCGATAGGATCGCAGACCAATCCGAGCAGATTCTGCATCGCGAGCGACGCCGCCTTGAAACCGTCCTCTGCGCTCCCGCCGAGCAACTCGACTATCCCCGCCGCCGCCATGGCGCTGCCCGAACCGTTCTCCGCCTGGCAGCCCGCGACTTCCGCGCCGAACGTAGCCTGGTTGGCGATGAATACCCCCACGAGGCCGGCGGCAAGCATCGCCTTTGTTATCTCCAAATCGGGAAGACCCATCTCTTCGCCGACGGCTATGACAGCGCCCGGCAATACGCCGCTGCTTCCCCCGGTCGGTCCCGCCACGATTACGCCGGGAGTGGAGTTGTACTCCATCACAGCGGTAGCCCACAGCATCACCTTGTTCATAACGCCCACGTCTATGAGCTTGACCGTCTTGGCCTTTTCGGCCATCTCTGCGGCTTTGGGTTCCAGATACCCCTTCCTGCGGCTCTCGCCGCCGAGTCCCGCCTTCGCCGCGCTTCGCATGGTTTCGATGATATGAAGAACCCGCGCTATCACGCCTTCTTCGTCGATCAGCCCCACGGAGGTCTCGTACAGCAGCGCGAGCCGCCACATAGGGATCGCGCGCGCTCCGCTGTAGAGCAGGGCTTCCGAGGCAGTGGCAAACGGCAACTCGTATTCAAACCGCGAAGCGACAGGCAACAGCACATCTGCGCTCCGCACCCAAATGACGCCGGGCGAGGTCGAAATCTTTGACAGAAGCCCCTCGTCAAGCTCAGCAAGCTGCGCTATTTCAAACAGCGCACTTCCGCCTTCCCGCACCGTCGATACTCTGAACTGATTTTCGTTCAGGGACTCCAGCAATTCGCGCAGCGCTGCCTCCGCTTCGCCCGCGCACAGGATAAAGATTTTCTTCACATCGCCTTTGATCGACACCGTGAAGCCGTCCATGCTGACGATTTCAAACATGCCTCCTCCGGTCGAGTGCGTGAGCAGGGCCAGCGTACATCCTTCGGGGCGACCTTCGAGTTCAAGCAGAGCAGCGTTCGGGTGCGTCCCGCCGATATCCGCAATTTTAAAAGTCACATCCATCCCCGCTTTTTCAGCGTCGACGAGAGAGTATTGCAGTCCCGGCGTATCGGGCATGCGCCCGAGAAGCCCTCCGACAAACCCGTAGTCGGAGCCGTGCCCCCTGTACGTCGTCGGATAAGACCCGTTTTCATCCAAGGTGATGACGGCTTTTCTGACGGGCTCCCCGAGCAGCTGCCGGCCTGTCTTACCGATGCGCGCAGGCGCTGCAGTGTGAGAACTCGACGGTCCCACAAAGATCGGGCCGAGCGCGTCATTCAGAATGCTGTAATGAGACGTCATGATTTACCTTTTTAGTATCCGACCCGCCTTCGCGCCGGTATGCTTTTT
>JAISAW010000031.1 GCA_031266515.1 Eubacteriales Family XIII. Incertae Sedis bacterium | reverse complement strand
CAGATGACCATCACGCGGCCTTTGCGCTTGATGATCTTGCATTTCTCACATATCGGTTTTACCGAAGCTCTCACTTTCATCGTCTTTCTCCTTCTGACGCCTGAACACTCCCCCGCTTTCGGCAAAGGGTTTCACGCGAACGTTTAGTATACTTGCATTCAGCCCGATTTTCAAGGCTTTCCGTGCAAATGGAAATCCGCAATCATCAAAGCAATACATTACAGACACCGGAGATTTGCAACCCGAGCCTCGCTTGCTGCGACTCCGTGCAAACTCGCAATCGCCACTTCCATTCTAATGTAACCATTCAGATCCACTTTAATGCAACTATCCAGACATGCATGTCTGAATAGCCACCATTCAACGGAACTATCCAGACATGCGCCGGATTTTTTTCGAAGAGTGCGTGCTTTTGAACAGGTTCCGCGCGCAGCGTACTTGAGGTACGTGAGCACGGGTTCTGTTCGAAAGTGCGTGCTATTCGGAAAAAAGACAAGCATGTCTGGATAGTCACCTTACCTCTCCCTCCAAATGATGCGCCCTTTAGTCAGATCATAAGGCGAAAGCTCCAGCCTCACCTTGTCCCCTGGCAATATGCGGATGAAATGTATCCTTATCTTGCCCGATATGTGCGCCTGGACCGTATGGCCGTTTTCCAACTCAACGACAAACATCGCGTTTGGCTGGGATTCGACCACCGTGCCCATCACCTCAATGACGTCTTTTTTCGACATATTTACCTGCTACCTGTCTCTTTCATCAAGCGTGATCACGAGCGGGTCTCCGTCCGTGATGATAACCGTATTTTCATAGTGGGCCGCCAGCTTCCCGTCATTTGTGACGACTGTCCAGCCATCGGCGAGGGTGTGTACGCCTGCTCCGCCCTGGTTTATCATAGGCTCTATGGCAAGAGCCATACCGCGGGCAAGCAGCGGCCCACGCCCCGGCTCGCCGTAGTTCAATATCTGAGGGCTTTCGTGCATATCCCTGCCGACGCCGTGGCCCGTGTAGTCCCTCACCACCGAATATCCGCCCGACTCGGTATGGGCCTGTACAGCATGGCCTATATCAGTAAGATGATGCCCTTCGCGGCAGACCTCAAGAGCCTTGAAAAAACTGTCTTTGCAGTAGCTTACCAACCTCGCAGCCTCCGGGGAAATATCCCCCACCGCATATGTCCTCGCGGCGTCGCTGACCCATCCGTCATGGGTGGCGCCGATATCAACTGATACTATATCGCCTTCCGCCAGCACCCTGTCAGCCTTCGGGATGCCATGTACCAGCTCGTCATTCACCGATACGCAGGCGCTCGCGGGGAAGCCATTATAGCCTTTGAACGTCGGCACCATGCCGTTTGCAGTTATGGTCTCCTCCACAAAGCGGTCTATTTCAAGCGTGGTGACACCCGGTACGATCATGTCCTTCAAGTCGTGCAGGATAGCCCCGACGACCTCTCCGGATCTGGCCATGAACCGTATATTTTCCTCGCTCTTCAGCTTTATCATGTGTCGCCTCGCACCAAGCCGCCTCAGGAATTCTATGACAATTCCCTCAGCATGGCTTCTTTCAACGCATCCGGCCCGGCTGTGCCGTCGAGTTCGACGAGCAATCCCGTCTTCCGGTAGTAATCCGCGAGCGGTGCCGTATCGCGCTCGTATACGTCTATCCTGTTTGCCGCCGTATCCTCGTTGTCGTCTTTCCTCTGGATGAGCCCGCTGCCACAGACATCGCAGGTACCTTCGGCTCTCGGGGGGAAATTCGTCACATGGTACGTCTTGCCGCAGCTGTCGCAAACCCTGCGCCCTGCAATCCTCGATATCAGCACGTCTCTCGGGACATTGATGTAAAAGACCTTGTCGATACCCGCGCCGCCCTTCGCCAGTATCCCGTCCAGAGCCTCGGCCTGAGGGATAGTCCTCGGAAAACCGTCAAGCAGGTATCCATCTTTGGCGTCGTCCTCTCCCAGGCGGTCCGCCACGAGGTCGATCACGAGCCCATCGGGGACGAGTTCGCCCTTCTCCATATAGCCCTTGGCTTTCAGCCCGAGCGGAGTATTTTCCGAAAGGTTTTTTCTGAATATATCGCCGGTGGAGATGGCGGGGATATGCAGTTCATCCACAAGCCGGCCGGCCACCGTGCCCTTGCCGCATCCCGGCGCCCCGAGCAGTATTATCTTCGCCATTTACAAGAACCCCCTGTAGTTTCTCATGAGCATCTGGTTTTCTATCTGCTTCATGGTATCAAGGGCTACGCCAACGACAATGAGCAGCGATGTGCCGCCGAACCTGATCTCAAGCGAAGTGAAATTTTGGATCATATACGGAAGCACCGCGATCACGGCAAGGAATACGCCTCCGACAAATGTGACCCTGTTCATCACCGCGCTCAAATATTCCACGGTAGGCTTACCCGGCCTGATGCCCGGGATGAACCCGCCGTTTGCCCGCATGTTTTCCGCAACCTCCACGGGATTGAAAGTAATCCCCGTGTAGAAATACGTGAAGAAAAATATGAGGACGGCATAGAATACGCAATAAATCCAGACTCCAGGGGAAGCCGTAGGGGAAAACCAATGGTTCATGAATGTGGTAAACCCCGAATCGCTCGGCAGGAAATAAGTGATGGTCAGCGGGAACTGCAGTATCGACATCCCGAAGATGACCGGGATGACACCGGCCTGGTTTACCTTCACGGGGATGTGTGTGCTCTGCCCGCCGTACATCTTCCGCCCTACCACGCGCTTCGCGTACTGGACCGGGATCTTCCTTTGGCCCTGCTGTATGATGATGATACCCACCACGACGATCAGCGCGAATGCCACAAACACGAGCAGCGATACGATGCTCACCGTACCTGCCCTCCAACTAGTGAGAGCGCTCATCACCGCCGAAGGCGCCCCTGTGATGATGCCCGCGAAGATGATAAGCGATATGCCGTTGCCCACGCCGTGCTCGTTGATCTGCTCTCCGAGCCACATCAGAAAAGCCGTACCCGCAGTGAGCGTGATGACCACGATGGATACCGACGGGAAATCAAAACTCTTCAGCGCATTCCTGAACAGCCCGACCGAGAAGCCTATCGCCTGGACAAGGGCAAGCACTACCGTCAGGTAGCGCGTGATCTGTGTCATTTTTTTGCGGCCTTCCACCCCTTCCCTCGCGAGGTTTTCCAGATACGGGATGGCTACCGTAAGCAGGTTTATGATGATCGACGCCGTGATGTAAGGCGTTATCGACAGTGCAAATATGGTGAAGTTTTGGAAAGCGCCGCCCGAGAACAGGTTAAACAGTTCAAAAAGCCCCTGCCCGTTAAACGCCTGCGAAAGGACTTCTCTGTCAATCATCGGTACCGGTATATTGCTGCCGAGCCTGAATACGATGAGCATTAGCAAGGTAAAGATCAGCTTTTTCCTGACATCAGGGACCTTGAATGCTTTTGTCAGCGTTCCAAACATACCCATCAGTTCACCTCTGCCGCTCCTCCGAGCGATTCGATCTTTTCCTTTGCCGTGCCGCTGAAGGCAGTGGCTCTGACGGTCAGTTTCTTTTCAAGCTCGCCTTTGGCGAGGATTTTGACGCCGTCCTTGTTTCCCTTGACAAGCCCTCTTTCCTTGAGCGCTGCGGCATCCACTACCGCGCCTTCATCAAAGACGTTGAGGTCCTTCAGGTTTACCACTTCGAATTCTTTCCTCCATATATTCGTGAAGCCCCTCTTTGGGATGCGGCGATAAAGGGGCATCTGCCCGCCTTCAAAGCCCAGGCGGACGCCGCCGCCGCTCCTCGATTTTTGCCCGTCCTGCCCGCGCCCGGCAGTCTTGCCCTGGCCGGTCGCCGTGCCTCTGCCCTTCCTCTTCGGGGCTTTGGTGGAACCCGGCGGTTTTTTCAGTTCATGCAATTTCATCTTCAGTGCTTACCTTTCTGCTTTGCGCCCTTTCGGCAGACCGCATACGCAGCCCCGAAAGAACTCGCTTTTTATTGCTGTTCAGTGACCGTGACCAGATGGGACACTTTCCTCACCGCTCCGCGCGTCGCCGGCGTGTCGTCGAGTTCAACTGTTTTGTGCATCTTGCCAAGACCGAGCGCGGTCACGACCTTCCTCTGCGAAGGCGTGGCCCCAATCGGGCTTTTTGTGAGTGTGATCTTTATCTTTGCCACTGTACTTCCTCCTGTCAGCCGAGTATCTCTTCTGTCATCTTGCCGCGCAGCCGTGCGACCTGCTCTACGGTCTTGAGCCCTTTAAGGCCTTCGATGGTGGCGTAAGCCATATTGCCCGCGTTGTTGCTGCCGATAGACTTGGCGCGGACGTCTTTCACACCCGCAAGCTCAAGCACCATACGCACCGATGAGCCTGCGATGACGCCCGTCCCTTCCGAACCCGGCATGAGCAGCACCCGGCCGGCACCGAATATGCCGAGGTTCCTGTGAGGTATCGTCGTGCCGACAGTCGGGACGAAGATGAGCTTTTTCTTTGCATCCTCTATCGCTTTCCTGACAGCCTCGGGGATCTCGCGGGCTTTCCCGAGCCCTACGCCGACGTGCCCTTCACCATCCCCGACCACAACGGTAACGGAGAACCTCATGTTGCGGCCGCCCTTGACAGTCTTGGCTACCCTGCGGATGCTGACTATCGATTCTTTGAGTTCCAGCTTTGACGCGTCTATAGTGTTTTTGCGCATTCCATACTTCCTCCGTTAAAACTTCAGGCCGGCTTCTCTTGCGCCGTCTGCCAGCTCTTTCACCCTGCCGTGGTACAGGAAACCGCCGCGGTCAAAGCAGACCTCTTCGATCCCTTCGGCTTTGGCTTTGTTCGCAATTGACGTTCCGACAAGCTTTGCGGCGGCTTTGTTTCCGCCATAGGACGCCTGCGCTTTGATATCCTTGTCGAGCGTCGAAGCTGAGGCCAGCGTCGATCCTGTCGTATCGTCTATCACCTGCACAGAGATATTTTTCAGGCTGCGGTAAACGCAAAGCCTTGGTTTTTCGGGAGTGCCGCTGAGGGTCTTCCTGACCCTCTTATGACGCGCAACCCTACTGTCGTTCCTGCTGAGTCTCGCCATTTTTACACTTTTTCCTCTCTATTCGCCTTTGACGCCGGCTTTGCCTTCCTTGCGGCGTATCTTCTCATCGCTGTATTTGATGCCCTTGCCTTTGTAAGGCTCCGGCGGCCTCCACGCCCTTATGATGGCCGCGTAGTTGCCGACCAGCGATTTGCTTATACCCTTTACGATGATCTCGCTTCCGCTCGGCACCTCTGTCGTGATACCCTCGGGATCCGCCAGTTCCACCGGATGCGAGTAGCCGACATTCAGCACAAGCACATTGCCCTTCTTCTCCGCGCGGTAGCCGACGCCGTTGATCTCAAGCTTTTTCTCAAAGCCCGCCGAGACCCCGACCACCATATTGTTGATGAGGGTCCTCGAAAGCCCGTGAAGCGAGCGGCTCTCGCCCTGGTCGTCGCTCCTTGTCACATTGACAGTGCCGTCTTCAAGCTTCACCGTGATCCTGCCGGATATCTTCTCGTTCAGCTCGCCTTTGGGCCCGGTCACCCTGACGAGATTGCCCTCTCCTATATCTATCTTCACTCCGTCCGGTACGGAAACCGGAAGCCTACCTATTCTGGACACAATCTTCCTCCTCCTACCAAACGTAGCAAATGACTTCGCCGCCGATGCCGAGCCTTCTGGCATCTTTGTCGCTGATGACGCCTGAAGATGTCGATATGATCGCTATCCCAAGCCCGCCGAGGACGCGCGGCACATCCTCCGCCCTCGCAAAGACCTTGAGGCCCGGCTTGCTGATCTTCCTGATCCCGCTTATGACCTTCTCCTTGTCCGGCGCATATTTCATTTTGATCTTGATGATTCCCTGCTTGCCGTCGCTGACGACTTCGAAATCGTCGATATAGCCTTCCTCTTTCAGGATGCCGGCAATCGACTTTTTCATCTTGGAAGCAGGCACGTCCACACTCTTATGGCCGGCTGTATTGGCGTTCCTTATTCTTGTGAGCATATCTGCCACGGGATCCGTCATTGTCATGAATCTTCCCTCCTGTTTACCTGTTTGTCTTTCGTCACGGGCACGCCCGCTTCTCTACCAGCTGGCTTTTTTTACACCCGGGATTTCGCCTTTGTAAGCGAGTTCGCGGAAACATATCCTGCAAATCCCGTATTTTTTCAGTACCGAATGAGGCCTTCCACAGATGCGGCATCTCGTATAAGCCCTGGTCTTATACTTCGGCTTCCTCTGCTGCTTGACTTTAAGCGACGTCTTTGCCATTGACTGTTTCCTCCTATTTCTCAAACGGCATACCGAGCAATCCCAGCAGCTCGGTCGCTTCTTCATCCGTCTTTGCCGTGGTGGTGAAAATGATATTCATGCCTTTCACCATATCCACCCTGTCATAGACTATCTCCGGAAATATCGACTGCTCTTTGAGCCCGAGGCTGTAATTGCCGCGACCGTCGAACGAGTTCTTCGACAAGCCGCGAAAATCCCTGACCCTCGGGAGCACGATATTGAAAAACTTGTCGGCGAACACATACATGTTGTCGCCGCGGAGCGTCACCTTCGTCCCGACGCTCATGCCCTGCCTGACCTTGAAATTTGCTATGGACTTCCTCGCCTTGGTCACGACCGGGCGCTGGCCGCTTATCAGGGCCAGCTCTTCGACCGCAGTCTCCATCACTTTCGCGTTGTCCTTCGCCTCGCCAAGCCCCATGTTGATGGTGATCTTTTCGAGTTTGGGGACTTCCATCACGTTCCGGTACCCGAACTTTTCGCGGAGCTGACCGAAGACTTCGTCCTTATACATCTGCATTAGTCTCTCTGCCACCTTGCTCCTCCTAATCTATTATTGAACCGCTCTTCTTGGCGAACCTTACTTTGCGCCCGCCGTCGATCTTGTATCCGATTTTGCTGCCCTTGCCCGCGCCGCTGTCAAAATAAAGGACGTTGCTGACGTCAATGGCGCCTTCCTGGTGCTTGATGTCCGACCGCTCTTTCCTGGTCTGCTTCTGGTGCTTCGTCTGGACGTTGACGCCCTCGACGATGATGCGGCCGGCTTTGGGATAAGTCTTGATGACCTGCCCCTTTTTTCCTTTGTCCTTGCCCGTGATGACCACCACGGTATCACCTTTTTTGATTCGCATCCTTTTCCTCCTACAGCACTTCCGGGGCGAGCGACACTATCTTCATGAAGCTCTTCTCCCTTAGCTCTCTGGCTACAGGCCCGAAGATGCGCGTCCCGACCGGCGTCTTGTCGTCCTTGATGATAACCGCCGCGTTTTGGTCGAACTTCACATAGCTGCCGTCGTTCCTGCGGGCACCGGTTTTGGACCTGACGATGACCGCCCTTACGACGTCGCTCTTCTTCACCACCCCGCCCGGGGTGGCGTCTTTCACGGTACATACCACGATGTCGCCAATGTTCGCGTACCTGCGGCTCGTACCGCCGAGTATCCTGATAACGAGGAGCTCTTTCGCCCCGCTGTTGTCGGCAACCCGGAGCCTTGATTCGTTTTGTATCATCTGCGGCCGCCTCCCTACTTAGCTTCCTCGACCACTTCCACGAGCCGCCACCTTTTGTCTTTCGAAAGCGGCCTCGTCTCCATGATCTTCACCCTGTCGCCCGTACGGCAACGGTTCTGTTCGTCGTGGACCTTGAATTTCTTCGTCCTTTTGACGGCTTTTCCGTAAAGGGAATGCCTGACGAAGTCTTCCACCGACACTGTGATGGTCTTGTCCATTTTATCGCTGACGACCATGCCGATCCTGGTCTTTCGCGTGTTTCTCTCTGTCACCTGCGGCATCCTCCTTTCTTATCCTATGGCCTCTTCTTTGGCCAGTTCATTTTCTCTCATGACGGTCTTGAGCCTCGCTATGGTGCGCTTCACGTCCCTCATGCGTATCGGGTTTTCGAGCTGCCCCGTCACATGCTGGAAACGCAGGTTGAAAAGCTCTTCCTTTGCTTTCTTTAATTCCTGTTCGAGCTCGTTTTCGGTAAGTTCTCTCACTTTTTCTATCTTCATTTCGCCTCACCGCCCTTGATAAACTCTTCGCCTTTAACCGCAAACCTCGTCTTGACGGGGAGCTTGTGCGAAGCAAGCCTCATCGCTTCCTTTGCCTGCTCATAAGTGACGCCTTCTATCTCAAACATCACGCGGCCCGGCTTCACTACTGCCACCCAGAACTCGGGCGCGCCCTTGCCGGAACCCATCCTGACTTCCGCCGGCTTTTTGGTCACGGGCTTGTGCGGGAATATCTTGATGAAAACCTTTCCGCCTCTCCTTATAGACCTCGTCATCGCGATACGTGCAGACTCGATCTGGTTTGACTTGATCCAGCCCGGTTCGGTTGCGATGAGGCCGTATTTCCCATACGTGATGGTATTGCCTCTGGTGGCAACCCCTGTCATGCGCCCTCTGTGGACCCTGCGCCTTTTGACGCGTTTTGGCATTAACACGATTATCTCGCTCCTTTCGGTCTATTCTTCAGTTGACGGCCCGGCGGCAGAGGCAGTATCTACAGCTGCCGTTTCCACAGCGGGCGCAGCTTTTGCCTTATCCTCAGCCCGAAGCGCTTCCTCATTCGCCTTTTTCCGCGCTTCGGCTTCAGGATCCGCCTTGGGGGCCAGCCTCTTCCGGGGATTTGGCATCTTCGCAAACACCGGTTTGTCGTCCCTGGGCCCGCGTCCGCGCCCACCGTCTCTGCGGCCTCCGCCTCCCCTGCGGTCCCTGTCTCCGTCGCGCCTGCCTCTGCGGTCCCGCCTTCCGTCCGGCTTTTCCTTCGGGATCTGGGAAATGAGGCCTTTGTCGAGCTTTTCGCCGAGGTTGATCCACACTTTGACGCCGATCCTCCCGTATGTCGTGTCAGCTTCCGCGAAACCGTATACTATATTTGCTCTCAGCGTGTGAAGCGGCACGTTGCCTTCGCTGTATTTCTCGCTTCTCGCTATCTCGGCGCCGCCGAGCCTGCCGGACACGAGGACCTTCACGCCTTTTGCGCCGGCCCTCATAGTCCTGCCTATCGCCTGCTTCATGGCCCTTCTGAAGGAAACTCTCTTTTCGAGGGCCTGTGCTATGCTCTCAGCTGTGAGCTGCGCATCCAGCTCGGATCTCCTGACTTCGACTATATTCAGCCGAACCGTCTTTCCGGTCAGTTTTTCAAGGGCTGCTTTGATCTCATCCGTGCCGTCGCCCGAGCTTCTGATGATGACACCGGGCTTGTCGGTCATGATGGAGACCTGGATCTGATTGTTCGCAGTCCTTTCGATGACTGTCTTGGAGATACCTGCAGCGTACAGCTTGCGTTTGATAAACTCCCTGACCTTGTTGTCCTCGATCAGATAATCCGCGAAATTCTTCTTGCCTGCGTACCATTTCGAATCCCAATCGCTGATGACGCCGACCCTGAGCCCGTGCGGGCTAACCTTTTGACCCATACAGTCCTCCTCTATTCCTTTTCAGCAAGCGTCACTCCGATGTGACTGCTTCTCTTGAGAATCCTGAACGCCCTGCCCTGAGAGCCGGCTCTCCACCTTTTCATGGTGGGGCCTTTGTTTGCGTACACCTCTTTCACGAAGAGGTTGTCAGGGCTCATGTTGTGGTTGTTTTCCGCATTCGCGGCGGCGGATTTCACCACCTTCTCAACTAACTCAGACCCTTTGCCGGGTGTAAATTTCAGTATCGTCAGCGCTTCTTCCAAGTCCTTGCCGCGCACCAGGTCAGCGACGGGTTTCAGTTTGATCGGCGAGATCCTGACGTATTTGGCTATCGCTTTCGCTTCCATTTTTTCTTCAGACCTCCTTTTTACTCGGCAGCCGGGGCTTCTTTGGCGGCGGGCGCTTCAGAAGGCTTTGCCGAAGCAAGGCTGCCTGTCGATACCGCCGCAACAGTGGAAGCGCCGCCTGTCTTCCTGACTCTCGAGCTCTTGTCACTGCCGTGTCCGCGGTAGGTCCTCGTGGGAGCGAACTCCCCAAGCCTGTGGCCTACCATATCCTCCGTGATGTACACCGGGACATGCCTCCTGCCATCGTGGACCGCTATGGTATGCCCTACCATCTGCGGGAATATCGTCGAGGCCCTGGACCATGTCCTGAGCACCCTTTTGTCGTTTGCATCGTTTAAGGCATCAATAGCCGCAAGCAGCTTCTTTTCGACAAATGGCCCTTTTTTGAGTGATCTGCTCATATTCGCTTCTGTCTCCTTCCGCTATCTCTGTCCGCGTCTCTTGACGATGAACTTGTTTGACGGCTTGTTTTTCTTTCTGGTCTTGTAGCCAAGGGTCGGTTTGCCCCACGGGGTGACAGGGCCGGGGCGGCCGATTCCGGCTTTCCCTTCGCCGCCGCCATGCGGATGGTCGTTCGGGTTCATGACTGAGCCCCTGACTGTGGGGCGGAATCCCATGTGGCGCTTGCGTCCGGCTTTTCCTATCTTGATATTGCCATGGTCGCCGTTCCCGACTTCGCCGATGGTCGCTTTGCACTCTATCCTGACCATCCTCACTTCGCTTGAGGGGAGCTTGACCTGCGCGTAGTTCCCTTCTTTCGCCATCAGCTGGGCTTTGCCGCCGGCCGAGCGTACGAGCTGCGCGCCTTTGCCGGGCTTCAGCTCTACGCAGTGGATGATAGTGCCCACAGGGATATTCCTGAGCGGCAATGCATTGCCTGGGACGATATCTGCGCCCTCGCCGGAAACGACTTTGGCCCCTACCTTCAGTTTGTCGGGGGCTATGATGTACCTCTTGTCTCCGTCGGCATAGAAGATGAGGGCTATATTTGCTGACCTGTTTGGATCGTATTCGATCGACTTCACGGTCCCAAACACCCCGTCTTTGTCCCTCTTGAAGTCGATGACGCGGTAACGCCTCTTCTCGCCTCCGCCGCGGTGCCGCACGGTGATCTTGCCGCGTACGTTGCGTCCGGCCTTTTTTCTGAGAGCCTTCGTGAGGCCCTTCTCCGGTTTGTCTGTGGTGATTTCCTCGAAAGTCGAGGTGGTCATCCCCCTGAGTCCCGGGGTCGTCGGATTGTATTTTTTAATGCCCATACTGCAAACCTCCTAAAGGCCCTGGAAGAACTCGATCTCTTTGCTCTGCTTTGAGAGCGTGACGATCGCTTTCTTTGACGCCGAAGTCTTTCCGACGTTCCTGCCCATTCTCTTCGTCTTGCCTTTCACATTCATGATGTTGACTTTCGTGACCTCTATGCCGAATATTTCTTCGAGGGCTTTTTTGACCTCGGTCTTGTTCGCTCCCACCGCTACCTTAAACGTGTATTTTCTGTCCTGTGCGTCGTCCATCGACCGCTCCGTGACGACGGGCTTCAGTATGATGTCGTATGCTGACTTCATCATGAATACACCTCCTCTATCCTGCCTATCGCATCCTTCGTCACGATAAAGCTGTTCGACTTCATGATCTCATATACATTCATCCTGCCGACATAGCTCGTCTCGATCCCCGGGATGTTTGCCGCGCTCTTTACGACATTGTCGTCTTTGCCCGCGGTGACTATCAGGGTTTTTTTGTCGGCGCCGACCGCAGACAGGAATTTGACCATATCCTTCGTCTTCGGGGCTTCAAAGCTGAGGGAGTCGACGACTATGATTTCTTCTTCCTGGACTTTGCTCGTCAAAACCGACTTGAGCGCAAGCCTCTTC
This sequence comes from Eubacteriales Family XIII. Incertae Sedis bacterium, assembly GCA_031266515.1. Lineage (GTDB taxonomy): Bacteria > Bacillota > Clostridia > Peptostreptococcales > Anaerovoracaceae > JAISAW01. The sequence continues at coordinate 17,214 of JAISAW010000031.1, read as the reverse complement.
ACCTTTTTCGGCACTGCATAGCTGTAATCCCTCGGCTTCGGGGCGAAAACAACGCCGCCGCCCACATGGTTCGGGGCGACCCTGCTGCCCTGCCGGGCGTGGCCCGTGCCCTTTTGGCGAAACGGTTTCCTGCCGCCTCCCGCCACTTCGGAACGGGTTTTCGCCGACTGCGTGCCCTGCCTCTGGTTTGCCAGATAATTTTTTATGGCTTCATGAACGGCATATTCGTTGACTTCGATCCCGAATATTTCATCGTTCAGGTCAATTTCACCGGCGTTGCCGCCGTCCATGTTCAGCACATTTACCTTTGCCATCTGTTCGCCTGCCTCCCTTCTATTCGCCCTGGTTCTCTTCGGCCGGAGACTTGACGGCATAGCGAACCTTCACGATGCCGCCTCTCTTTCCCGGGACCGCGCCTTTTACGAGCAGCACGTTCCTCTCGGGAATGACCTTTATCAGTTCCAGGTTCTGGACCGTGACCGTTTCATTGCCCATGCGGCCGGGTCCGTCGTTGCCCTTGAACACCCTCGACGGGTAAGTGCCTGCGGCAAGCGCGCCGGCAAGCCTCTTGTGCTTTGAGCCGTGGCTCATGGGCCCTCTGTGGTGGCCGTGGCGCTTGATATTGCCCTGTGTGCCTTTTCCCTTGGAAGTCCCCGTCACATCGAGCTTCCTTCCTTCTTCGAAATCAGCCACTGTGATCTGCTGTCCCTGTTCGTAAGCCTCCCCTTCGGAAAGCCTGATCTCCGCCAGGTACTTCAGGAGCGGGGCGCCCCATCTCTTGAAATGCCCCTTGGTCGGCTTGTTGGCCCTGCTCTCTTTCAGGTCTCTGTACCCTATCTGCGCAGCTGAGTATCCGTCGGTCTCCTCTGTCTTGACCCGGACGACAGTGTTCGGAGTCGCCTCGATCACGGTCACGGGGATCGAAATCCCCTCTTCCGTGAAAATCTGGGTCATCCCCACTTTCTTTCCGATAATAGTCTTCATCTACTACTGTCCTTCCTTACAGCGGATCGCCTCATGGTTTTCGGCTGTACGGGCCTTTCCCCTCATGAAGCGATCATCCTAAGAACTATAGCTATAGCTTTATCTCTATATCAACACCTGCCGCAAGGTCAAGGTGCATCATCGAGTCCATAGTCTTGGGAGTGACGTGGCTGAGTACGATCAGCCTTTTGTGCGTCCTCTGCTCAAACTGCTCTCTGCTATCCTTATATTTGTGCACAGCCCTGAGGACCGTGACTATCTCTTTTTCCGTCGGAAGTGGGATGGGGCCCGAAATATCCGCGCCGTTCCTCTTGGCCACCTCAACTATATCGGCCGCCGCTTTGTCGAGAATCTCCGCTTCATAAGCCTTAAGCCTGATCCTGAGTGTTTGCTGGTCTGACATACTTTCCTCCTGCTGAGCCTGGCGTGCCGCGCCGCGTCCCGCGCGCAGCCTTACATCCCCGCAATTTTTGCGAGCCTGCCCATTATATATACAGCGCAATGCCTTAGCAAGGGTTTTTTTGATTTTTTTTCGGTTTTTTGAGGTTTTTTTGGTTGGCTGGCATTGATATTTCAAACAAAATGGCAGGGAATTGCTTACACGTGCCCCGGCGTTTCCTTGCCCTCCATTCTCATTGAAATCAAGCCATTCCTTGAAACCAGTCGTTACACGCGCCCTGGCGTACACGGTTTACGCCAGCACCGGGACATGTGAGGCTGCCTCTATATAGCCCAGTGCCCTGTTCGCAGAAACGCTGACTGATCCATTTAGCTTAGGGGGGAGAATCAGTCAGCGTATAAAATTAGTGTGCTTTCACAAAAATCTTTAAGTCATTATACAAAATAGAGCGGCTTTATTCAATAAACTATTTCGGAACTATTACACACACGATTTTCACAGAAACTATATTGATAAAAGAATTTTGGCTTTTTCTGGAAAATCCGCATGTGTTTCCCGCTCCCGACCTGGCCTCTGGACGCCCGCTCTGCCAACGGTTCTCGCGTCCCAGGCCATCAAAGCCATGCTTCTCGCCATGCTCTCATACTTTGAAGATTTTCTTCATCAAACAGAGCCTGTCCCGGCCCGCCTCTCATGCCGCGCCTTCCTTTTCGGCCCTGGCCTTATGGGCCGGGGCGCGTTTCTTCCCGCGCAGCGTGAAGAGCGCGACCTGCACGACGAAGGGGATCGCGACGATGGCAGTCTTGTCGTTGATCCATGCCATCGGGTTGGAGAGGTCGTCAAAGATCAGCCATAGCAGGAGGGTGAGCAGGCTGAGCAGGACGGCGGCCCCGCCAAACAGATCCCTGTAAGTCAGATTGATTGCCCCTTCTTTCCCGGCAACATCCTTTCCGGCACCTTCTTTTCCGGCATCATCTTTCCCGGCACCTTCTTTTCCGGCGTCATCTTCCTCTGGTTTCCTCCTGATGATGGAAACCATCACAACCGCCGCAATGGCAAAGCCCAGGAGGACCAATACAAGGCTGAGCAGGCTCCACACTTCGTTTGCGGATGAGCCCCCGCCCCCAAGAGGCACATTGCCGTTCGCCAGATCCGTGAAGACATTCCCTGTCTGGTCGTCAAGCAGCGTGGATGCGTTGGGGTCTGCAGTGGGCGTGTCAGGGACGAAAGCCGGGCCCGGGGCGGCCGGGGCCGGATCCGCCGGCGCCGGCGGATCCGGAGTGGCCGGTGTCTCCGGAGGGGCTGAAGGGGGCGCGTTTCTGGTGTGCTCGAAAGCGGCCGCAGCAGCCTTGTCCCCGTCACTTTTTGAAATCACGACCAGGGTGCTCCTGTCGTTTTTCAAAAAGACCTGCAGCGTATACACCTGTGTATCGTAGGCGTAGTAAGCCCGAGCAGCCGTCACATGGCTGATCTCATAGGCATAGATGCCCGGGCGCTCTCCTGAAAAGTCAATGGAGACTGCACTCTGGTCGGTCCCCGTGACAGTAAAGTCATAGCCGCCGGGCCCTCCGCCGGCGGGCATTGGGTTTGACGCCGCCTTCGGTGTCAGCCTGTAGGCAAAAGCCGCGTCAGCGCCGGATGAAGGGTCGCTGTCGGTGAAGGCCTGCCTCACCTCGATAGTGGCCATATCCGCCTCTGCGGCATATGCCGCCGGGATATATATGATGCCCGCGCAGAAAGCCAGGGACAGCAGCCAGGCCGTCACGGCCCTCCTGCCAAGCCTGCCGGCGCGCTCGCCTCTCGTCATAATCAGTTCAAACATACCTTCCATCCATTTCTTTTCCTATTGCCCGGGCGACATCCTGGAATCCGCCCTTATCCTTCTTCATATCCCCTCCTGTCGCGCCTCCTCCTGATCAGGAATACGAGGGCCAGGACGGCCGCGTAGAGTACGGCCAACACAGGCGTCAGGACTTTCATCAGCGGGTCGTCCGCTGCCCTTTCGCCGGCATCGCTCGAGAAGGGGTCCCCTCTGACCTCGTCCGTGATCTTCGCCACGAGGATGTCCCTCCCGTTCGTAGGGCCGGGGGAGCAGGTGCTCAAAAGGACGATCCTGTCCTCCGCCGCTACGGGCAAGTCCCGTATATTGACAGCCATGGAGAGGAGCATATCCAAATACCCCGCCTGCTCTTCCGGCCCGACGATCTTCACCCGGAACACTTCGCCGTCGTATGCGTCGGCCTGGAGGAAGGCGAAAAACTCAAGCCCGTGCCACCTGCCGCCGTAATACAGCGCCCCGTACCTGCGGGAGTCGAAATAAGCCTCGTTCGCGAACTGCCCGATCTCCCCGAACATGGCGTTCTTCTCCATGTGGTGGCCGTAGAGGATGGAGCTGAAGTCCGAGAAGTCCCTGCTGCTCCCTTCGTCAAGGAAGATGCTCCCTGTCAGGGAGTAGCGCCCTTCCGCATCGGTGTTGACGTACTCCATATTGTCCTCCCCCTGCACCACCGGGTAGTTGATGTGCGTGCCATACACTGTGAGCCAGGCGAACACATCGTCATTCAGTGCCTGCAGCTCCGCAAACGAGAGGGCCTCGCCCTCATCGCCGGGCCTGTAGGCCTCGTAGCGCTTTGCGGACGCTTCATCATATACATGGCCCGAGTCCCACATGGCATACCCCCCTATAGCAAGGAGCAGCAGTATGGTGAGCAGTATCGCCATATTTACGATGCTGTCAAATACCCGTATCGCCTTTCTCGCGGCCCCGGCCTGTCCGTTCATGCAAACGCCTCTTGCCCGCTCAGGGCCTGCCAAACAATAACATGCGATTTCCCACTTGCCCTTTCACCGCCATGCCGCATTGTCTGGCAAGTCCTTACAGGGCCGCACTGCCGCCATGTCAGGTCACAATACGCCACGCCTTTCAGCGCGCCTCGAAGCCCTTCCTGCGCAGCCTGCCCGCAACGTATGCGGCGAGGGCGGTGAGCGCCAGCAGTATCAACAGGATGTAGGGCAGGTTGTCCATGGCGATGCCTGTGGGCGCACTTATGTCATATTTATTGGTAAAGACCACGTTGCTGACAGCACTGCTGCTGTTGCCGACTCTCTTTGCCACGCTGTCAAAATCGCTGCCCGAGGTGGACACGGTGTTCGCACTAACTGTATTCTCCGACGAAACAGGCTCATTGCTGCCATATGTGACCGCAGCATTCAAGACGTAGTTGGCAGGCGCTGTCTGCGAAGCCGCATAGGACGTCCCTACCGGGAGGTTTGCGAATATAAGTCGCTGGCCGGGCCTGATGGCGACAGCCTTTGCCGTGCCGCTTTCAAATGTGTAGTAATTGTTGCCTTCGCCTGAATCATATTCTGTCCCAGGGACGGTGACTACGCTGGTGGCGTCCACCAGCCACGCTTTATAGGACGTCTCCGTGACGAGGCTGGGTATTGTGATGGTGACCGAGACCGTAAAGGCCTGGTCCGGGTCGGACATATTGCCATCGATCGCTTCGTCGAAATAGAGGGCGCCTGTCGCCTCGTTGTTCTCCGGGTCGGGGTTGTTGGTTGTCTTTATGTAGGTGTTCGTGAAGGCCAGGGCGCTGTAGGTTGAGGAGCCATTTCCGGGCTCGGCGTTGACTTTGCCATCATCCCAATCCCCGCCTATTTCCGTTCCGCCGTCGTTCTTCGATTTGGACACTGCGGCGTACTGGACAAAGTAAGCTTTACTATCCTTATCATATGCAACATATACCTTTAGCGTGTACTCGGCCAGGGAATAGGTCAGTTTTTCGGTAGCCGAATCTAAGGTGCCGCCTGAAATGGAGCCGGACTCCTTGACCGTGTAGGTGTATATGCCTGTGCCTGTGAAGTTGGGCCAGGTAATGTTAGCTGTCTGTTTTTTGACGGTCTTGACATCGCTTTCCGCCCCCGTTCCCGCTGTGCCTGTATCGGCTGATGTGAATGCCGCCGTGATGTTATTGATGGCCGGCCCCGACGTGCCGCCGCCTTCCCTGGATCCGCCCGTGATTGTGAACGTGTACGTGTGTGCAGGCGTGTCCGTGCCCACAGGCATCCTGAGTATCTTGGTGATGGCGGCGGCCGCCGGGCTGGAACTGGTCCCTGCTGGCGGCTTATATACCGGCGGATCCGTCGGCGGCTCTGCTGCGAAGACAGCCGTGAAGCTGCCCAGGGCCAGGATGAGCGCGAGCAAGAGGGCCGCCGGCCCCCGGAGTGTCCTGCCCCCTCTTATAGACATCTTGCTGGTTTTCATTTTCTTTCCCCTTCCTTCTTTCAATTTCTTTTCCTTCCCTTCTTTCGGCCTTGTTATCGCTATCCGGCCCTGCCTTGTTTTTATATATAAGCGCGGTATCCGGCCTGTCCATGTTGCCCCACTCCCTTTGGGCCGCATGCCAGCGCATATTGCCAGTTGTTATCAGGTTATGCCCGTTTGTCTGGTATTTGCCATTTTTACAATCCTCTCCGCCTGACTACGGCTACGGCGGTACCCTGCGTGTCGCTTTTGTCCACCGCGCCGTACACCCGGCTGTCAGTCGCGTTGCCCCGGCTGTCGCCAAGCACGAACACGGCGCCTTCGCCGACGGTGACGGGGAAGTCCGGCCCTTCCGCGTACCGCACGGTCTTTTCGAAGATCCCCGGCTCCTGCTGCAGCGACCCGTTGATGACCAGGCCTTCCTTCGTGATGTCCACGGTATCGCCTTCGACAGCCACCACCCGGAGCACCTGTCGCTCGCCGCGGCGGCCAAGGACCACCAGGTCGCCCGCCGCATAGTCTTTGTCTATCCGATAGTACATCACCAGGTCGCCGTCCTTCACGGCGGGGGACATGTCCGGGCCGGTATTCCTGTGCAGGCCGTAGACGAAGGTGAGGGCCAATGCGGCTATGGCGCATACCACCGCTACCTTGACGGCCAGCGCCAGCAGCTCCCGCCATACAGGGGGCACTGCCTTCGCGCGCCCGTGCGCCTCCCCCGGAAGTGCGGGCTGGGATGTGGCCATGCCCCGCCCGGCGGCATCCGTGCGCCCGTGTATCCCGTCCACGGGGCCGCTGCGGCCCGTATCCTCAGGCGCCCCCGCAAGGCTCATATGCTTTTCCATCCGGCCCGTCTCCCCGCTGCGCGGAAGCGGCGGATATATTCGCCGAACATCTTCCTGTAGCGGATATTCGGCCTCCCCTCCGCGCGGAAGCGGGAAACCCATCGGGCAGGGTACAAGGCAGCTATCAGCACGAACGCCAGTGCGATGAGCAGCGCCGGCACATCGCCCGCATCCACGGATGCGGGTACCACCGTCTCTCGCGTGTTCGTGAAGGCGAAGGCGCGGCCCAGGCTCATGGTACGCTCGCTGAGTTCCAGGCTGTCGCCGGAGGAGTCTACAGTTTTGGCATTCAGGTCGCTGCCGGTGCCTGTGGCATCTGGATCCGCATATGACGCCTTATAATGCTCATTCCCTGTCTGTACGATCTTCACCTTGCCGCCCAAAGGCACATCCTTTATGGTGATGCTCTCGCCGTGTTTGAGCGTGAATTCAGCACTGCCGTCCGCCAGCGTCAGGGTGCCGCCCTGTTTGCCGCCTCCACCCGTATAGTCGAGGGTGCCTGTGAGGGGGTTGCCATCTGCGCCTTTCAGGGTGACGTTGTAGCTGAAGCCTATCTCTTTATTGGCATAGTCGCCCGATACCGCACATGACACCTTCAGGGTGGTGATGGCATTCGTCCAGACCGCGTAGACTGTCTTGTCCGTCGGCGTCCAGTTCACGAGGCTGTCATTGGTGAAGTCGGCTGTATTGTCCGTGCCTGTGCCTGCGGCTAAGGTGCCCTTCGATGTGGACCAGCCCGCGAAATTGTAGCCATAGAGTGTCGGCGCGCCCTGGCTCAGGGTGGGAAGCGACTTGCCGTTCCCGGCAATTGTCTTGCCGTAGGTGAGGCCCTTCAGCTGCGCAGGGGTGACGGTCCCACCGCCGTTGGCGTCGAATTTCAGAACCATATCGGTGCGGGCCTTCCAGACTGCGTAGACTGTCTTGTCCGTCGACGTCCAGTTCACGGTGTTGCCATTGTTGAAGTCGGCTGTATTGCCCGTGCCTGTGCCTGCGGTGAAAGTGCCCTGCGATGTGGACCAGCCCTCGAAAGTGTAGCCATCGAGTGTCGGCGCGCCGTTATCCCTGGTGGGAAGAAGCTGGCCGTTTTGGGTAAGTGTCTTGTCGTAGGTGAGGCCCGTCAGCTGCGTAGTGCCGCCCGTGCCGCCGTTGGTGCCGAAGTTAAGGACGATATCGGTGCGGACCGACCAGTGCGCCGTAAGGGTCACGCCTCCCTGATGGTTTTTCGGTATGACGAAGTTTTTGGTCTTAGCAGTCACATTCCATGACTGATTGAAGTAGACCGCCGTCCAGCCGTCAAAGGTATAGCCGACCCTCTCAGGGTTCCCGACCGAAGTGGTGGAATAATAGACCGCATACTGTTCGGGTTTCGTGTTCAAAGTGTCGCCATCCAACAGGCCCTTATAGGTGATATCACAATATACTTCGGCCGGAGGGAAATATGTGAACGTCAAGGCCACCCCGGAGGAGGAGGCGTTCAAGGCCAGGGCGACCTCGGACCCCGGATCCAGTTCAGCGCCTTTTGCCAGCTTAGTGCTGCCCTGGGAGACCGTCAGTGCACTGTCTGTATCGGCTATGTCGGAAAGGACCCACTTGGTATCTATCGGGGCCACTTCCGGCGCGTCCTTAAGGGCATACTTTGTGTCTTCCCCGACCTGGACACTCCTGTCAATGTCGATTTGCTCGCCATCTTCATCAATGTATTCCACGGTGACCTCGCCCGGGCAGACCCCTCTGTAGCCGATATCGTAGTCGTTGAGCGCCGACTTTTTGCGTGAATCGGCCGTATCAGAAAGGCCGTTGAGGTTGTTGATGCCTGACACGGACAGGCTTGTCACCAATCCGGCGGGCGTCCATGGCATATTTGTCTTGTCGGCTTTTCTGAGGAGGGTGTATGACTTGGACTCGTTCCCGCTGAACGCTATAGAGCCGCTGCTTTGCAGGTCCAGCTTGGTGTAGTCATAGTTCCCAGCAAAAGAATCCACGAATATGCCGCCGCCGTAAAGCGACGCCTTGTTGTCCAAGATCTTCACAGAGCCATTGATGATGGCCTTTGCAGTGCCGTGTTCGCCTACGAACACCCCGCCGCCACAGCCCACGGGCACACCTTCTTTTTCGCCTTTCGCCTCGTTGCCTGAGATCTCGCCGCCTGTCATCGTGAATGTGGCATTGCCGTTTTGGCCAGGGATTACAGCCACCCCGCCGCCGCCGTTATCGTTGCCGGAGCCTACCCTGCCGTTAGCCGTCGTCTTATTGTTTGATATTTTCCCATTCTTCATGGTAAAGCTTGACCCAGCGCCGACAAACACGCCGCTGCCGCTGCCGGCAATGGCGTTCCCTGAGATCTCGCCGCCTTCCATTGTAAATGTGGCGTTATCCAAGTACACGCCGCCGCCATTTTTCGTATCTGCTAAAGTAGTAGTATTGCCGCTTATCTTCCCGGCTTTCATGGTGAAAATCCCTTTATTAGCGATGTACACGCCGCCGCCGCCATATTCTGCCGTGTTTCCTGAGATCTCCGAGCCGGTGTCCATTATAAAAGTCGCAAACGCGTCTACAAGCACGCCGCCGCCACCGAGTTTAGAGGTTTTGTCAATACTGTATCCGTTGGTTATCTTGACATTCTTAAGGGTGAGCTTTGTGCCGGATCCCGTCACTTTTATGGCACGGCCTATTTTTTGCGCGTTGATAGAATAGACATTACCCCCAGCGCTTTGTATCGTTACGTCCCCGCTGGTTATGATAAGCGGTGCGCCCAGCTTGAAGTCTTGATACAGCTCCATCACCCATGTCGAGTCGCTGACGCTGGCCAAGGCAATGGTCGGATTGGCATAGTTCTTGCCGTCACCGACCGTATAGGTCTTGACTGCCATAGGCGCGATGGCTGAGAGGGAGAGGCTTTGGGGGGAGAGGCCGCGCGGGAGGGCCTGCAGATCTGTCTGGGCCTGCCCGTCGTCCTGCGCTGAAAGGCTGTCCGCCGGAAGCTCTGCGGGTTCGCCATCAGCAAGGCCGTCAGGGCCGCTGCCGGACCCCTCTTCGCCGGGATCTCCGCTTGGCGCCGCCTCGCCTGATGCCTCCTCGCCAGCCCCGTCATCTTCCAGGGCTTCCGAGCCATCGCCGATATCACCCGAGGCATCCGCTTCGGGCGTGTCTATGTCATACACCTCTGTCTCCTGGGCCTCTTCTACAGAGTTCTGCCCCCCCCCGTCCAGGCCGTCCAAGGGGGAGCCGGCCAATGTCGCAAACGGCAGGGCCACAGTCACTGCCAGGGCGGCTACGAGCGCGATGGCGAACATATGCCTCGCATTTATTATGTGCCCCGCATCTATTATGCGGGAGCCTCGCTTATTTCCCTCCTGGAATATATTTCTGATAAAACTCGCATCTATTATGCGGGGGCCTCGCGCAGTCCTGGTTTTTGTTTTGTCTTCCATGTCTCTTTTCCTGTCCCGGCACGGACTTTTTTTCGTCCGCAAAGCTATGCGCCAAGGGTGCAATCCCAAACCCGGCGGCCTTCGCCTCGCGTCTGGTTTATTGCTTTATGTTATATACCCGTATACCCACAATCCTATGGCTTGAAACATAAATTCATAAAATAATTGCCTTCTGTATCCGATCCCGCCTCGCGGCGGCCACAGCAGCCCTGAAATTGCCATCAAGGCCCCTCCATTCAGGATTCCCCAATCCTCTGCCGCGCTACAGCCAAATGCAGGCCCCATAGGGCTGCAACGGCCAAGCACCGTGGACGCCGAAAACCCCCTTTGCTAATTTCCGTATCGTCTTCAATCACGTGCTTTGCACTATGTGATACATATTCGTTTATACCTGAAATTTTCGAGAAAAACCGCATTATCACGAAAACTACATAAAATTTCAACATATTTCAATATATTCAACATATTGAACATAAATGCCCAAACATGCAATGCTGAAACAACGAGTGTTCTAACAGGGTTCTAACAGGGTTCTAACAGGGTTTTAATAGTCTCTTTGAAAATGCCCGGAAAGATATTCCATGGGCTGTTATTGCTCCGCCAACTAAACCTTGCGTTTAGTGGCGAGATAGTTTGGCGGCCTGCGAGGCGTTGGAACGCAGGCGTAGTGGTGCTACGGCGAGGCTTTGCAACGAAACAGGGTGCCAAAATAGCCGCCAGGAGGCGGCAAGGTTTAGTTGGCGGAGCAATAAGTAATAAATGAGGGCCTATATAGCTTGAGGGACAGCCCCTATATACCTCGCGTACGTCTCATACGCCTTTTCCAGACGCATATCTGTCCCCGCTATACCGGGGCGTTCGTATTCGTCCTGGAACAAAATGACGGCTTCCTCGATGGTCGCCGCGTTTCTGAGCGCCTCGTTCAGCGCCGCGTAGCCTCCGCTGAGCTCGATCATCATATAGTCGAGCTGCCCTTCAAGGGTATACCCGTTCGCAAGCGACTGGACCCTCGCCTTCCTTCCTCCCGTGTACTGGAAGATCCCGAAAGCGCCGCTGTCCCCGTTCTTTCCGGGGTTTAACGTGCCGTTTTCCTTCAGCGCATTCCCGATGATCCCCGCCGCCTGCTCGGGCGTGAAGCCCTGGTCCAACAGGTATTTCCACATGCGGCCTTCATTTGTGCCAGGATCGCCCGTCAGTTTCACCGCATGCTCCTTTGTCGGCACATCCAGCTTTGACTTGCCGGTGATAAGCGAAACCCCGGCACCGTCGGTTTTGTCCACGGCGGCCTCCGTGTTTTTGGCCACCGCCTTCGGATTCCTTTCGACAATGGCTTCGGGTACGGGGACCCCAAGCAGCCACGCCTGGTATGCAGGGTATTCGCCGGGCTCCGTGCCTGACCCGGAGCCGATCTCCTTGGCATAAGAGAATATCCCCGGGGTGAGCAGCATCATGGCTGTCACGAGTATGCAGGCCGGTGCGGCAAAATCCACCCTCTTCAGCACCTTCAGCGCGGCTTCTTTAAAGGATACGTAAAACCCGAATATAAACAATGCTATTTTTTTAGCTACTTCCATCATTATCATTATCATTATTGCTCCGCCAACTAAACCTTGTGTTTAGTTGGCGGAGCAATAAGCGCTCTGTTTTCGGAAGCGCCGGCTGGCTCCGAAATTCAATTCAGGGTGTAAGCCAGCCAGCGCCAAAAATTAGTGTACTTTCACAAAAATCTTAGATTATTATACAAAATAGAGCAGCTTAATTCAATAAATTATTTCAGAAGTATTACACACACGATTTTCACAAAAACAATATTGACAAAGGCGTTTTAGTCTTTTTTTGAAAAAACTGTGTTCCCGGCCGGGCCGCTGGGCGCCCGCGCTGTCAGCGGTTCTCGCGCCCCGGGCCATCCAGGCCGTGTTTCTTCGCCATGGCTTTCATATTTTGAAGGCTTTCTTCATCTCTTGCCCGTTCAGGGCCTGCCAAACAATAACATGCGATTTCCCACTTGCCCTTTCGCCGTCATGCCGCATTGTATGGCAAGCCCTGACAGGGCGAACCGCCATGTCAGGGCAATACGCCACACCTTTACCTTTCAGCACGCCTCGAAGCCCTTCCTGCGCAGCCTGCCCGCAACGTACGCGGCGAGGGCAGTGAGCGACAGCAGTATCAACAGGATGAAGGGCAGGTTGTCTATAACAATGCCTCCGGGCGTGGCTATACCATATTCATTGACAAAGGCCACGTTGCTGGTGGGCTTATCGCTGTCGTTGACCCTCCTGGCCACGCTATTAAACACGTAATCCGAAGTGGAAACGGTGTTCGCTTTAGTTGTAATCTCCGACAGGACAGAGGTATTGCCATAAGTGACCGTAGCATTCACGGTGTAGCTGGCTGGCGCTGTCTGCTCAGCCAAATAGGTCGTCCCTACGGGGAGGTCTGTGAATACCAGCCGCTGGGCGTGCTTGATTTTGATAGCCTTTGCCGTCCCACTGGCAAACGTGTAGTAATTTTGACCTGTATCATACGGTGTCGCGGGACTGCTGACTTTGCCATTGCTGTCCACCAAATACGCTTTATAGGACGTTTCCGTGACGAGGCTGAAGCTGGGCTTTGTGATGGTTACCGAAACATCAAAGGGCAGCGTCGAGTCGGACATATTGCCCTCGGCCTTTTCTTCGAAGTAGAGGGCGCCTTTCGCCTGGTTGTCCCCCGGGTCGGGATCGGCGGTATTTGTCTTTACGTAGTTGTTCGTGAACGCCATCTCGCTGTAGTATGAGACACCATCTTTGGGTTCGGGGTTCACTTTGGGACTGCCTGACACGGTTATGCCGCCGTCGTCTTTGATGCTGAACGCTTCAACGTACCTGACGTAAATCGTGCCATCTTTTTCTGCCACATATACCTTTAGCGTGTACTCAGCCTGGGAATAGCCCAGTCTTTCGTTCGCAGCTAAGCTGTTGGTTGAAGCGGTCTCCTTGACCGTGTAGGTGTATATGCCTGTAGCTGTGAAGGCCCAGGGAATAGTTACCTGTTTTTTGACGGTCTTGACATCGCCGGCCTCTGAGCCGTTATCTCCGGATGTGAATGTCGCCGTAACGCTATTAATGGACGGCGCCGTGCCGCCGTCTTCTTTGGCTCCGCCCGTGAATGTGAACGTGTACGTGTGTGCAGGCGTGACCGTGCCAACAGGCATTTTGAGTATCTTGGTGATGGCGGCCTGCGCCGGGGTAGTTTTACTCCCTTCTGTCGGCGCTGCGAAAACAGTTGTGAAACTGCCCAGGGCCAGGATGAGCGCGAGCAAGAGGATTACCTGCTTCCGAAGCATTCTGCCCCCCCCCTTTGTAAATATCTTGCTGATTTTCATTTTCTTTCCCCTTCCTTCAATTTCCTTCCTTTTCCTTCTTTCGTTATGTCCACGGTATCGCCTCGTTTACCGAGATCGTCACAGAGCTATTGACGATGGCCTTCGCCTCGCGTCTGGTTTATTGCCTTATTAATACCATCAATTTCATGGTTTGAAACATAAATTCATAAAAAATCTCCTTCCGTATCCGGCCTGTCCAGGTTGCCCCGCTCCCTTTGGGCCGCATGCCAGCGCATATTGCCAGTTGTTATCAGGTTATGCCCGTTTGTCTGGTATTTGTTATTTGTCATTTTCACAACCCTCTCCGCTTCACAATCTTCTCCGCACGTAAGCGTGAGACCCACCGGGCAGGGTACAGGGCGGCTATCAGCACGAACGCCAGTGCGATGAGCAGCGCCGGCACATCGCCCGCATCCACGGAGGTGGGTACCACCGTGTCGCGCGTGTTCGTGAAGGCGAAGGCGCGGTCCGCGCTCATGGCGCGCTCGCTGAGTGTCAGTTCTGCGCCGGACGTTGCGGTTTCGGTGTTTGGGGTGCTGCCTGTGGCACCATTATCCGCATATTTGGCCTTATAATGCTCCGCCCCGGCCTGTGTGACCTTCACCTTGCCGCCCAAGGGCACATCATTTATGGTGATGCTCTCGCCGTTGCCATCGCCGTGCCTGAGCGTGAATATAGCACTGCCGTCCGACGCCAGCATCAGGCTGCCATTCGCTTTGCCGCCTCCGCCCGTATAGGAGAGGGAGCCTGTGAGGGGGTTGTTATCTGCGCCTATCAGAGTGATCGTGTAGTTGAAGTCTATAGTTTTATTGGCATAGTCGCCCGATACCGCACATGACACCTTCAGGGTAGTGCCGGGGTCTGAAGCTGCTTCCTCCCAGACCGCATAGACGGTCTTGGATATCCAGTCGGCCTTGACGCTGATGTCGCTGAAGTTAACAGTATTTGAAGCCCCTGATGCCGTGGACCAGCCCTTGAAAATGTAGCCTCCGCGTGTAGGTGCGCCGTTTCCGGCGGTGGGGAATGCTGAGTGTTTAGTGGACAAAGCCTTATCGTAGGTGAGGTCCGCCCACTTCTGCACACTGCCTGCTGTACCACCATTGGCGTCGAAGTTAAGGACAATATCGGTGCGGGCCTTCCAGCGTGCGTAGACAGTCTTGCTCGGTGCCCAGTTCACAAGGGTGTCATTGTCGAAGTTGGCTGAGTTGTTCGTGCCTGTGCCTGCGGTGAAAGTGCCCGACGATGTGGACCAGCCCTCGAAAGTGTAGCCCACGAGTGCCGGCGCGCCGTTCCCAGTGGTGGGAAGCGTCTTGGACGGCGTCTGTTCGGACAGTTTCTTGCCGTAGGTGAGACCCGTCAGCTGCGCAGTACCGGTCGTGCCGCCTGTTTTGCCTTGGAAGTTGGCGTCTAAGTTAAGTACAATATCGGTGCGGACAGACCAGTTTGCCGTAAGGGCCACGCCTCCCGGCCTGCTTGCCGGTATGCTGTAGGATTTGGCATTGGTCGTATTCCAATTCGAATTTGAGGCGTAAGCCACCGTCCAGCCGAGGAAGGTATAGCCTTCCCTGGCAGGGTCTCCGACCGAAGTGGAGCTCTGGGTCGTGTATTTGGTGGGTTTCGGGGACGGCTGCGTGACGCCAGCCCCATCCAGCCCCTCATAGGTGATACCATATTCGACGGCCGGCGCTTTGAATTCCACGACCACCCCGGAGACACCGGAGGTGTTCAACAACAGGTCAATATCAGACTGAGGCGCTACTTTAGTAGATGTCCCGCTTACTTTCAGCTCAGTGCCATTCTGGGAAATCGTCAGGACACTGCTTGCATCGGTTTTTTTTGACAAAATCCATTTGAAATCCGACGGGGCCCCTGTCGGCGCAGCCGCAAGAGTATACTTCGTGCCTTCCCCGACCTTGACAGTTACATCATTGCCGATTTTCGTGCCACTTTCATCGAGATACCTCACGGTAATATTGCCCGCATAGACCCCTTTGTAGCCGATATCGTAGTCGTTGAGCGCTGAAATTTTGTTTGAAGCGGCCGTATCAGGAAGGCCGTTGATTTCGTTGATGCCTGCCACGGACAGTTTTGACACCGATCCGGCGGGCGTCCATGGCGGCGATGACTTGTCGGCTGCCTTGAGAGCGGTGTATGACTTGGACGTGTTTCCGCTGAACTCTATAGAGCCGCCGCTGTTCAGCTGCAGGTCTTTGTAGTCATAGTTCACCACGTATATGCCGCCACCGTAAAGCATCGCCTTGTTGCTCAAGATCTTTACAGAGCCTTTGATGACGAAAGCGGCAGTACCGTCTTTGCCTTCGCTGCTTACGTACACTCCGCCGCCACGGCCCGCTGTATTCTTCGACTGGTTGCTTGAAATCTCGCCGCCTGTCATTGTGAATGTGGCTTTGCCTGAGCTTCCGGTGGTGTTGGAAATTACAGCCACCCCGCCGCCGCCGCCTGTACTGTCAGCATTCGCCGTATTGCTTGATATTGTCCCACCCTTCATGTCAAAGCTTGACCCAGCGGCAACATACACACCGCCGCCGCTGCCGGGAGTGCTGTTCCCTGAGATCTCGCCGCCTTCCATTGTGAATTTGGTACTGCCTTTACCACCCAAGTGCACCCCGCCGCCATATTTTTCGGTGGCAATGGTAACCGAATTGCCGCTTATCTTCGCCCCGGCTTTCATGGTGCCAGTCCCGAAATTAATGAACAAGCCGCCGCCGCGTACACCTGCCTTGTTTCCTGAAATCTCCCCGCCGTTCATGATAAAGGTGGCGCTTTTAGCTTCCGTACTCCCGATACACATACCGCCACCCGACCCTTTCGTCTCATTTCCTGTGATCGCCGCACCGGCGTTCATTGTAAAGGTCGCGTTATCGCTTAAATACACGCCGGCACCGGAGGCAGTGCTCGTAAATATATTTTTTGTGATCTTCGCACCGCTGTTCATAGTGACAGTGTTGCCGGTGCCGCTGACGGTCATGCCGCCGCCATTTCCGGTGATCTCCGCGTCGTCGTTCAATATGAGGGCGCAGTTTGTCGCCGAGTCATCACTGTATATCCTTATGGCATACTCCGAGGCAGATCCGCCGGTTATCTTGATATTCCCAAGGGTGAGCTTTGCGCCACTTCCCGCCACTTTTATGACACTGCTTTGTTTGTTCGCGTCGATAGACCATGTCTTCCCCGTAGCGCTTCGTATCGTTACATCCATGCCTCCGGGGATGGAAAGCGCTGTGCCGCCCAGTGTGAAGCTTTGCTGCAGCTCCATCACCCATGCCGCATTGTTGTCTGTCCGGAGGTCGCCAACATCATTCAGTGCGTCGGCCGGCGTGGCATAGTCACATCCGGTGCTGCCGACCGTATAGACATTGCCGTCCATAGGCGCGATGGCAGCGACGGAAAGGCTCTGAGGTGAGAGGCTGCGCGGTAGGGCCTGCAGATCTGTCCGGGCCTGCCCATCCTGCGCTGAAGGGCTGTCCGCCGGAAGCTCTGAGGGGCCGCCGCCAGCAAGGCCATCAGGGCCGCTGCCGGGCCCCGCTTCGCCGAGACCTTCGTTTGATGCCGCCTCGCCAGACCCATCCTCCCGGACGTCAGAACCAACGCCAGCATCGCCTGAAGCATCCGCCTCGGGCGCGCCTGTGCCGTCGCCCTCTGCTTCCAAGGCCTCTTCTACAGAGCTATACCCCCCCCCGTCCAGGGGGGAGTCGGCCAATGTCGCGAACGGCAGGACCATAGTCACTATCAAGACGGCTGCGAGCGCGATGGCACACATATACCTCGTATTTATTATGTGCCTCGCATCTATTATGTGCTGCCCCGCATCTATTATGTGCTGCCTCGCATCTATTATGTGATGCCACGCGTCTATTATGCGATGCCTCGCATTTATTGTGTGCTGCCTCGCATTTATTATG